>NZ_JBHSAC010000020.1:0-20872 GCF_042649885.1 Streptococcus dentapri
TCCGCTATAATGCCGTTCTTGTCGACCAGATTGCCGTTTTTATCAAATCGCCATTCCGAGAGACTGTGATCTTCTGAAATAGCGCCATTTTGCCTATCCACATAGATAGCTGTTTCCGTCTCATTGCCGGTAATATTCCCAATACCATCATGGGGATTGCGGTAATTGCGAAACTGCTCACGGTGTTTCTGCATATATTTGATTTCTTTATCCGAGAGCAGGTTGTGGATATCAGGTCCATTAAAGCCGACATTCTTATAGCCTTGGTGCAAGGCCACATACATGGCCAGAGATTCTCCGAGAGAATGGCCTGTAGTGGTGATTTTGGCTTTGGGGTATTCTTTTTCAACTTCCTTGGCAAAGTCTTGGGCGGTGCGGAACTGGGAATCAGTTACAGAAGCAGAATTTAATCCTGTACGCATTTGTAACTTGTCTCTTCCCAGTCCAATAGATTGAGCATCGGTTTCGAGATCTTTAGGATCACCTGCATTCGTCCCCGCATAAGCGATAACGACTTGGCTGGTATCTACATTGCCGTCCTTATCCACAGGTGCTACAGCCATAGCCTGCATGCCATTGTCTGTGTTGTCTTCAACTTTTAGGACTTTGAATTATCCGAGAGCTTTATTTTGGGGATTATAGTTATATAACTCACCTTCTTCTGGATGGTATCTGACATCTTCTCTGTCCTCTTCGACCCAGTAGGACTGTTCTGCCAGCCATTTATACTGTTCATCTGTAATTGACATATCCCTACTCCTCTAAATATGTAATTTCTATCTGTGAAATATCAATTTTATATTCTTTATCGAGTGTTTTTTTCTTTTCTAATTCCCTAAATCTGTTTATAGGATTGAGCCCCAGAATACCATCAGATTGGCTAAATTCCTCCTTTTCATTTATCGAAATAGTTGTCTCGTAATTCTTATTACTATTTAATCTGAAGGATAAAAGATACATGCCTGTACTTTTATCTTTGCTAAAAGAAATAAAGTCCACAGCATGAACATCATACCCACGCGCAATCCACCTTACCACATTATCCTGCTGTTCCTTCGTTAAAGTTTCTTCTTTATCTCCAAACATACGACATCCTCCTAACATCACTAATATTCCAACTGCACCTAGTGCTAATAACGTTTTCCATTTCTTCATGAATACCTCCTTTGTTATCATATAAGCCAAACCAGCTACACCTTAACTGGCTGGGATTATATGATAACAAAGATTACCATCCTGATCAAATCGCCATTCCGAGAGACTGTGATCTTCTGAAATAGCGCCATTTTGCCTATCTACATAGATAGCTGTTTCCGTCTCATTGCCGGTAATATTCCCAACACCATCATGGGGATTGCGGTAATTGCGAAACTGCTCACGGTGTTTCTGCATATATTTGATTTCTTTATCTGAGAGCAGGTTGTGGATATCAGGTCCATTAAAGCCGACATTCTTATAGCCTTGGTGCAAGGCCACATACATGGCCAGAGATTCTCCGAGAGAATGGCCTGTAGTGGTGATTTTGGCTTTGGGGTATTCTTTTTCAACTTCCTTGGCAAAGTCTTGGGCGGTGCGGAACTGGGAATCAGTTACAGAAGCAGAATTTAATCCTGTACGCATTTGTAACTTGTCTCTTCCCAGTCCAATAGATTGAGCATCGGTTTCGAGATCTTTAGGATCACCTGCATTCGTCCCGGCATAGGCAATTACCACTTGGCTGGTATCCACATTGCCGTCCTTATCAACCGGCGCCACCGCCATAGCCTGCATGCCGTTATCTGTATTGTCTTCAACCTTGAGGACTTGGTATTTGTCTCCGCCAGACTTAAATGTATCATTCTTGATTATTGTATGAGCTTCTTTACCATCCTCAACAGCATAAACTCTATCTGCTATATCTCTATAATTTTGTTCTGTCACTGCCATTTCATTCCTCCAAGTAAGTGATATGAACATCACTGACTGTAACATTATTATCTACATTAGATTTTTCCTGAAGTTTAAAAGTTTTGGGATTCCAACTCGGAACATAAGAATCCACATCATCTATATCATAAAATGTAATAGATAACTTACTACTGTTGTTAATACTTAAATAAACTGTCTCAGAACCCGTTGTTTTATTTTGACTAATATCCTCAAATTTCACTTTATGAATACCCTCATAGTTTGCAACCAGATATTGCACTATCTTGTCCTGATTACGCTTATTATATTTAAGTACTTTTTCATCTGTAAAAGGGTTAGTCATCCCTCCAAGTAGATTAAACATTGCTATACCTCCTCCTATTAAAACGACTGTGATTCCTAATGGAATTAACAACTTTTTCCATCTCTTCATGAATACCTCCTTTGTTATCATATAAGCCAAACCAGCTACACCTTAACTGGCTGGAGTTATATGATAATAGAGGTTGCCATGCCAAGAGACTGCACATCAGTCGCAATATCATCAGGATCAGATTTGTTCGTCCCCACATAGGCAATCACCACTTGGCTGGTATTCACATGGCCGTCCTTATCAACCGGTGCTACAGCCATAGCCTGCATGCCATTATCTGTGTTGTCTTTAACCTTGAGGACTTGGTATTTGCCGCCTAAAATTTCTTTCCCCTCTGATAACGGAACTTTAACTTTTGATGAATCAACATTATAGGCAGCGTTGGCGATTTTATTATAATCTTGTTCTGTAACCATGCTAGTTATTTACTCCTTTATATAGATAATCTTAATATTTCCTATATTACCAACTTGATTATCTTCTGGGAGAACTCTTATTTCACCCGAATCATATCCTTCCCCTTCTAGCTCTCCACCAAGTTGTTTTTCACTAAATGAAATATAATATTTATCATTTATTTTGTGGTAATTCTCCAGTAACCGGTCATTTCATTTTTCTGAAACTCTATAATCTCTATTGATTTTATGCTATCACCATTTGTTAATTCATAATGTTCAACCAGATATTGAGCCATCCTATCCTGTTCCTGTTTATACTTTGGCTCTCTTTCACCTGTAAAGGGATTAATCGTTGCTATTCCTCCTATCACTAAAACTGCTGTGATTCCTAATAAAACTATCAACTTCTTTTTTAATGTCATAAACTCTCCTTGTGTCACATTATCAAGTAAGAACTTTTCTTACCTCATAGAATATCATAAGGAGTAGTCTTTTGTCGAATAGGTTTCCATAGTGGAGTTCGTCCCGGCATAGGCAATTACCACTTGGCTGGTATCCACATTGCCGTCCTTATCCATCGGTGCTACCGCCATGGCCTGCATGACGTTGGCGGTGTTGTCTTTGACTTTGAGGGCTTGGTGTTTCTCTCCAGCATCTAAACTATCCACTTTGATAGAATTTTTCAATTTCATAAATTTGCTTAAGGGTCGAGTCCCAAAGCAGCCTCAGATTGGCTAGATTCTTCCTTTTCGTTTGCCGAAATAGTTGAATTTTTATTCCTGATAATTGCAAGAATAAGCACAACAACCTCGCTCCTTCTGAAATGAGGAACAAGGCCCCTGCTTAAAATTTTTATTATCTCATTGTCCATTTGACAGGAGGTACCGTCGTTCTCTCTAGATATTAACTTTTTAGCAATCCACCGCAGTTAATAAAGAATTAATAAAAAATAAATATGGGACAAAAGTCCAGCTTCAAATATAAAAAGCGAACAAAACTAGTTTTCTGACGCTCAGAATCCTGTTTTGTTCACTTTTTGTGTTTTATTTATCAAGTTCGAAAATTTGATGACAAAAATCTCAAAAATCAAAATCTTTTTGTCTCAGCCTCTTTTTATATTTAATTAGATTTAGAAGCTAAATTATAGGTCTTACCATCATCCTCTGATGCAAAGGTTAATGAAACATTGTCAAGATGAGAATCATCAGCATCATAGTCAGAATAAGATACGAAAAGTTTATACTCAATTTTATCATTCGTATCATATAAACTTATGGTATACCATGCTGATGTTGGATTGCCATATTTTTCATGAATTTCAGACCATTTAGTGCCCCCACTCCCCGTAGAACTATCTCCTGTTTTCAGATTATCATAATCCGACTGTTTCCAGTTTGATTTGTAGTCACTATTGGTAGTAATATCATCAGCGTTCAATCTTCCATAAACACTTTTAAGAATAAACGTTCCATCATATTCTTTTTCAAAATAAGCAACAACAGAATTTGCATCTTCACCTTTATAAATAAGCGTTAAATCATCTTCTGTAATTTCAGCATCGGAAGCTTTGCCGTGTTTCTCAATGACGTCTGAAACACTATCTGAGTCAATTTTTAATTCCTTGAAGTCATTTTTCTTCCACTCAAATTTATATTTTTTATCAATATAGTCATTTTCATTTGTGCTGTTGTCCTTAACTTTATATTTAGAACTCTTGCTGGAAGCTGTTGTTTTATTATCTGATGGTTTTGCTGAAGAATTGACAAAGATTGCAAGGCTGCTAGTGATAATGGCAAGTACTGCAACAACTAAAGCGATGATGAAGAAGAGCTTTTTACCCTTAAGATTCAAGATGAATAAGACGCCGGCAAAAATTAAACTGAGAACCGAAAGTCCTGCAAACAATGGGGCAGATATCACAAAAGATAAGGCTGCAAAAACAAGGGATACTACGATTGAGACGATCGGTAGAATTATTTCTATGACTAAACCAGTCTTATTAACCTTCGTATTAGGGGTCATTCCTTGCACTTGTCCTGACATAGCAGGATTTGGTTGGAAAACAGCTTGTCCCGACATTTGAGGAATATTGGGTTGGTGCTGGGCAGCAGCGTCTCCCTGATTCACTCCTTGTGGGGCACCGGAGGCAGTTTGTGGATAAACTGCAGCATTTTGTCCATCTGCAACTTGTTCTGGAACTGTAAATTCTTGGTCCTGGAATTTCCCTGTAAATGCTTTATTACCAGCAGATTGAGGCTGTTCAGCAGTTTGCTCTGACTGAGAAGCTATAGGCGCCTCATTATCTACAGGATTTTGAAGAGGGAGGTCTTGATTTGGAACCTGTCCTGTGGGCTGTTGTGCTCCGAGCCTCGATTCACTGGCAACATCTTGGGAGTTTTGTTCAGATCCAATTGCTGTTTCTTGAGCTTGTTGAGACTGCTGGGCAACCGGCTTAGAAGCTGGTGTTGTTGGCTGAGCTTCCGAAACCGATACTGCTGTACTTTGCTGATCTGCCGTTTGAGCGGCAGACCCCGCATTTGTAATCGAAGCGATCTGCGCTGGATCAAAATTTGTATTCTTACCTTGCATAAATTCGTTCGCAGTCGGTTTGCGACCTGTAACGGATTCAAATAACTTTGCCCAATTTTTACCAGTATTAGCAGTATTATCTGCTGACTGATTGGTTTCAGGCACAATTAGAGTTGTATCAAAGCCGTTTGCCATCGCTTCCGCGTATTCGGCAGCGCTTGGCTTGCGGCCTGTTACTGACTCAAATAAGTTTACCCACTCTTTTTTTGTTGCCATAATGGCCTCCTTTTTAATAATTGTAGTGATTACAAGATGTCTTCTTATTTTAGCATGTTATGATTTACCTTGTAAAGCTATCTTAAGCTGAATCAGCTGCTTGATCCACATTTTCCTGAGGCTGTTCTTCCGATTGTTCCGGATTGTCCTGCGAAGAATTTTCAGTTTCTGGATTTTGATTCTGATTGCCATCTTCTGATTGCTCTTGTGTTTCTTCTGTAGAGTCATCATTATTATCATCATTTGTGGCGTAAATGCCAACTTCCATATCAATGATATGATTATCCCTGAGCTTGGATTTGATATCATCATAATAAATTAACTTCCGATCAATGTCTGACAGCGGCACGCGCACCGTGTTGCCATCTTGCATCTCCAAATTAAGGAGATCCGGCGTTACTTTTGACCCTGCCAGTGTGATAACCTTGATTTCCGAGATGAGCTTTTGATCCATTTTGGTTAATTTCTTGATTAGAGTGGAGAGGTACTTGCCGTTATCAATATTGATTGTAGTAAATTTCTCTGGTAAATCACTGCTTTGGACACTATCTAGACGTCTTCCATTTTCTAAAATAGGAACATAGCCTTGGTCCGTCTGAGCATAGGCGACAATGTTATATTCCTTGACCCCAATAGTAAAGGTAAAAGGAAACTTATAATTGACCTTGGCTGACTTGACCCATACATCTCTCTTTTCAACCGCTCTAGCAATATTACCGCTATTGAAGACTGTAGAAAAAGTGTATTGGTCATCTGTCAAGCCCGAGGCCTTGAGAACCGAATCACTAGTCGTATGATTGACTCCTTCAACTGAGACATGCTTTATTTTACTAGCCGGTGTCATCAAATAAAGGGCGAATAAAATTCCTAAAATTGCTGGCACTAAAATACTGATCAGACGACGCTTAAATTTGGTTGACTTAGGCTTAACCTTTTTTTTGACTTGCAGTTTCTGTTTGGTAGCAGACTTAGGCTTGACCTTTTTCCCTCCAGACTTGGATTTGGCAGATGAAGTGGATTTTTTCCCTTTCTTATCGGGCTCTTCTTGCTCTTTGTTTAAATCTTTTCCCTGGATACGCTCACGTTTTTTAGCAACCAATTCTTTTTGCAGTTTTTCCTGCTCTTTTTTTTCTTTTTCTTTTTGTTTCAAGAAGTCCAAGTTACGCTTTTGCCATTCCGTCAGCTCCATCTTTTCTTCTTGTTCCTTTGGTGCTTTATCTTTTTTCTTAGCCAAAGTTCCCTCCTATTTTTTCTGGGAGATAGCCGAGCTTAAAAGCTCATAAAAGGCATCCTGAGATGTCAGTTCACTTGTTGAAGCCATAGCTTGCTCATAAGTTTCATGATCAGCTAGTAACTGACTCAATTTAACCTTCAACTTTTCCAAGGTTAAATCGGCTTCAGCCAATTGTGGTGCATAGCCTTTTTTTTCAAAATAAGCCGCATTCTCCAACTGGTCTCCCCGACTAGCTTCTTTACCAAGCGGAACAATAATGTGCAGTTTCTGCATAGCTAAGAGTTCAAAAATCGTATTAGAACCACCTCGGGTAATGACAATATCGGCCAAATCCATCAAGGGTTGGTAGAGATCGGTCACATAGTCTATGCGGTAAAGGTTTTTGCTCAGACTATTGAGCGTTTTATCACCCGAAATATTAATAACATTATAGTCTGCCATCAAATCAGGATTATTGGTGATAAAATCATTAAAAACCTTGGCTCCAGCCGAACCACCGACAAAGAGTAGGGTTTGTAAACGACTATCAAACTGCTTCTTGATACGACTAATCTCTTTAGACTCTTCTTTTATTTCTTGTTGAGTAGCTACCTTGGTAATGGCTCCGACATGCTGAGCCTTACTCAGAGATTCTGCCTGCTCAAAGGTAGTGTACATGGTCGTCGCAAACTTATAGGCAATACGGTTGGCTAAGCCCATGGACAAATCAGACTCATGAACAAATACTGGTACACGCAAGACCTTAGCCGCAATCACCGGCGGAACTGAAACAAATCCTCCCTTAGAGAAAAGAGCTTGTGGTCTAATTCTAGAAATAATCATCAAGGATTGTAAGACGCCCCAAGCAACCTTAAAGAGATCCAGCATATTTTGAAAAGAAAAATAGCGGCGGAGTTTCCCGGTAGCAATACTATGAAAGGTAACGTCTAATCCCGATTGTAGCAGCTGTTCATGCTCAATCCCATGCTTGTCACCAATATAATGGACTTCCCAACCATCTTTTAGAAACTTAGGAATTAAAATCAAATTGAGAGTAACATGACCGACGGTTCCTCCACCTGTAAAGACAATCTTTTTAGCCATGTTTATTCTCCTTTGAGCGCTTCAAAAGCTGCGATAAATTCATCACCACGGACTTCAAAGTTCCTATACATATCCCAGCTAGCATTGGCTGGACTGAGTAGGACAACATCTCCAGCCAGTGCTTCTCTAAAAGCTATCTGAGTCGCCTCTTGGATATCCTTGGCATCAAGGTAATCAACCCCAGCTTTGTCGGCTGCACGTTTAACCCGAGGAGCGGATTCTCCCAGAATGACCATCTTTTTAAGTCCAATCAAATCTGGAACCAGCTCATCAAATTCATTACCACGGTCCAGACCACCAGCAATTAAAATTACCTTGCTGTTATCAAAACCAGATAGAGCCTTTTGGGTTGCCAAGATATTGGTTGACTTACTATCATTGTAAAACTGCACATCATCAATTTGACCCAAAGATTGAAGACGGTGCTTAACTCCACCAAAATGAGACAGGGTCTCTGCAATCACATCATTAGAAATACCTAATAATTTAGCAACAGCAATCGTAGCTAGAGCATTTTCAATATTGTGACTGCCAGGAACTCCTATGTTATCTGCTGCCATGACAGCCTCGCCCTTGAAATAAAGATTGCCATCTGATAAATAAGCTCCATCCACTTCTTCACGCGTTGAAAATGGAACAAGAGTAGCTTGTGTCTTATTGGCTAATTCTTTGGCTAGATCCTGATTGAAATTCAATACCAAATAATCATCAGTAGTCATATTATTTTGCAGGTTCCATTTAGCTGCTACATAGTCTTCAAAAGAACCGTGATAGTCAATGTGGGTGGGCATCAAATTGGTAATAACAGCAATATGAGGGTGGAAACGATCAATTCCCATCAGTTGGAAGGAAGAAAGCTCCATCACTAGCTTATCTTTTTCACTTGCTGTCATTGCTACTTCTGAGGCTGGAAAGCCAATATTCCCCGACAGAAGCCCTGATTGACCGGCATCATTGAGGACATCCGCAATCATAGTGGTTGTGGTGGTCTTTCCGTTAGAACCTGTGATACCAATTATCGGACTTTCAGAGATGCAATAGGCTAGCTCTACCTCGGTATAAACAGGAATTCCCTTATCCAAAGCCTTGGCTACCATCGGATTGGCATAAGGAATTCCTGGATTTTTAATCATATACTCAAAATCTTCATCCAAGAGTTCCAAAGGATGCGAACCGCAGATAACTTTGATTCCCTCTTCGAGCAAGGCCTGAGCTGAAGGATTTTCTTCAAAAGGTTTGCTGTCATTAACAGTAACGATGGCTCCTAATTTTGATAAAAGGCGGGCTGCTGCCTCACCTGAACGAGCCAAGCCTAGCACCAATACTTTTTTATTTTCAAAGTCTTTAATTGCTTTCATTATCTATCCCATTCTAACCTGTTATAGTCCCTCTTATTTTACCCTTAATCGCCCTCTTTTTCAAGATAAAGGGCAGAAAAGAAAAAAGCAGAAGGCAGACTCCTAAAATCCTTCTTAGGGTCTGCATCCCGCTTCTTGCATCAGGACCTGAAATGATGGATTAAATAATCTTTCAGTCCAACGATATAACGACTGTGTTTATTAGGCTTAGCCGATAATTTGAGAATGTCTTTTAAGCTGTAATAGGCCAAACCAATCATGGCTATTGAGACAAAAACCTCGGGCGGCGATTGGAGCAAGCGAACAAAGCCCATTACTGATAAGACCAGCAAAACCGCTATAATAGCCATGGTTGTGATCATATTCATGGTGTTTTTAACCGTTTTGGGAGCCGCAAAGAAATAATAAAGTGCAATTAGAATTGCAACGATAAAGTAAAACATTGAAGCTCCTTTCTAGATTCTGTTGGTTTAGCTGCTTATTCAGCTGATTTTTTCTTTTTATTAGCTTTATCACGCGCAGCCTTGTTGAGGATTTGCTTACGCAGGCGAATAGATTCTGGGGTTACTTCCATGTATTCATCATCGTTCAAGAATTCGAGTGATTCTTCCAAGGTCAGAATACGCGGCGTTTTGATAACAGCTGTTTGGTCCTTGGTTGCTGAGCGGACGTTGGTCATCTGTTTAGCGGTTGTGATGTTGACACCTAAATCATTGTCCCGAGCATTTTCCCCAACAATCATGCCTTCGTAAACTTCTGTGCCTGGGTTGACAAAGATGGTACCACGTTCTTCAATACGCATGATGGAATAGGTCGTTGCCTTACCATTTTCAATAGAAACAAGAGCCCCACGATGGCGGCCTGAAATTTCACCAGGAACAACTGGCATGTATTGGTCAAAGGTGTGGTTCATGATACCATAACCGCGAGTCATTGATAGAAATTCGGTAGAGTAACCAATCAAGCCTCTAGATGGTACTGAGAAAATCAAACGGGTTTGACCATTACCAACGACTTGCATATCAAGCATGTCACCCTTACGCTCTGACAGGCTTTGGATAACTGCTCCTTGGTATTCTTCTGGCGTATCGATTTGAACACGTTCAAAAGGCTCCATTTTAATGCCATCAACTTCTTTAACAATAACCTCTGGACGTGATACCTGTAGCTCATAGCCCTCACGACGCATGGTTTCAATTAGGATGGATAAGTGAAGCTCACCACGTCCTGAAACGATCCATTTATCAGGGGAATCTGTCGGGTCAACACGTAGAGAAACATCCGTTTGGAGCTCTGCCAAAAGACGTTCTTCAACCTTGCGTGAGGTCACCCATTTCCCTTCACGACCAGCAAATGGTGAATTATTTACCAAGAAGGTCATTTGCAGGGTAGGCTCATCAATACGAAGCACTGGCAATGGTTCAATAGCATCTGTCGGAGTAATTGTTTCTCCGACAAAAATGTCTTCCATTCCTGAAACAGCAATCAAGTCACCTGCCTTAGCTTCCTGAATTTCACGGCGCTCAAGACCAAAGAAACCAAAGAGCTTCGTTATGCGAAAATTCTTAGTTGTACCATCCAGTTTAGAGAGAGTAACATTATCGCCAACTTTGATAGAACCACGGAAAACACGTCCAATACCAATACGGCCAACAAAATCATTGTAGTCCAGCAGCGACACTTGGAACTGCAAAGGCTCGTCTGAATTATCAACAGGTGCAGGAATATGGTCGATAATAGTATCAAAAATCGGTGCCATGGTATGCTCTTGATCAGCAGGATTATCTGACAGTGAAGAGGTCCCGTTGATGGCCGAAGCGTAGACAACTGGAAATTCCAACTGATCGTCATCTGCTCCCAATTCGATAAAGAGTTCGAGAACTTCATCAACTACTTCTTCTGGTCGAGCTGACGGTTTATCGATTTTATTGACAACAACAATTGGAGTCAGGTTTTGCTCCAGCGCTTTTTTCAAAACAAAACGAGTCTGAGGCATGGTTCCTTCGTAAGCATCGACAACCAATACAACACCGTCGACCATTTTCATGATACGCTCTACTTCACCACCAAAATCAGCGTGCCCTGGGGTATCCATGATATTGATACGGACATTATTGTAAGCAACAGCTGTATTTTTGGCAAGAATCGTAATACCGCGCTCTTTTTCCAAGTCGTTAGAGTCCATGGCACGTTCATCAAGCTCCTTGCGCTCATCAAGCGTGTGGGACTGTTTCAAAAGTTCATCAACAAGGGTTGTTTTCCCGTGGTCAACGTGGGCGATAATAGCGACATTACGAATATCTTCTCTAAGTTTTGTCATGATTTCCTCTGTTTCATTCTATAATATTTCAACTTTTTCATTGTATCACAATTTCCCTTAAAAATCAGAAAGCCGTACATGTAAACGTTTTTAAGCTAAAAAGTCTTGTTGACACAAGCAGCCTCATTTTTAAGTGTCGGAGACCAAGTAAAGAGATTTTTACTATCTATAATGAAGACAAGCACAAGCTCAGAGGAAAAGAGCGATGACCGATACAGACAAACTCATGCTCTATAAACTCATGCCCAATTAACCCCCGAAAGGATACCGAATACCATTCGCAATATGCAAAAAAAGCATACCAAGGTCGGTGGCTACAACCTCATCGTCTGTGCCATGGATACGGAAAGGACGCTCCTTGTTCTATACCCTTTCCTCTCACCTTTAAAACTGATCAACTGGCTGATTACTATGCCGACTGGGAATTACTCGAATGTAACGAGAACTTCGGTTATCTCCACCGATGTGATAGAGAGGGTAATCCTATCCGCCTATGCTTTGCGGCCACGCTAGTTAGAAAAATCAAGTAAGATTAAAGACTATATAGAAAAGAAAGTGGACCAAAATCGATAAATTGTGATAAAATCGCAATTTCGATTCTGTCGCCCTGCTTTTTTCTGCACAGCTGATTAGCTTGACTGCTATCACTTACCTAGCAAGGAATAAGGACTGCCAATCAATCCTTTCTCGTTAATCTGGTAAAGCTAGGGTAAAACAAAGAAGGCCAGACTTTTATTCTAGCCTCTTTTTTCTGATAAAGTAATATTCTAGCACAACACATATCTCGAAAAAATAAGTATATCCTTTCATCCATTCAGATGTACACCTTTTGCAACCAAATCTTCCAATTCCTGCAAGCGTTCTTCAAATACGGCAAAGGCTGAGTCCAGATAGTCCGACTTTGTCATATCGAGACCAGCTTTGGCAATGACTTCCAAGGGATAGTCAGAACTTCCTGCTTTAAGGTAATGCAGATAAGCTTCCTTGTCCGCTTGACTACCATGACTAATTTTTGGGGCGAGATAACTGGCTGCCGCAAAACCTGTAGCGTACTGATAAACATAATAATTGTAGTAGAAATGAGGAATGCGAGCCCACTCATACTGGATTTCAGGATTATCTTCCTTAGAGAGACCGTAATAGGTTTCATTTAAATCCGCATAAAGGTTATTGAGGTATTGGCTGGTCAGTACTTCTCCATTAGCATCTGCTTCATGGATCTGCTGTTCAAATTCTGCAAAATGTGTCTGACGAAAAACAGTTCCCTTGAAGCTGTCCAGATAGTGATTCAATAGAGCAAAACGCTCCTTATCATCAGCAGCCTCCTTGAGCAGGGTTTCTGTCATAATATTTTCATTAGTCGTTGAAGCAATTTCCGCCAAGAAAATACCATAATCAGCGTAGACGTAAGGCTGATTTTCTCTGGTAAAGGTCGAATGCATACTGTGACCTGTTTCGTGGACCAGCGTATAGAGATTATCCAGCGTATCTTGCCAGTTAAGCAGCATGAAGGCATTGGTATCGTAAGAACCACCTGAATAAGCTCCTGAGCGCTTGCCCTTATTGACATGAACATCAATCCAACGCTCGTTAAAGGCACGCTTGACGCGCTCAGAATAATCTCTACCATAAACAGCTAGCACTTCTTGGGCTTTTGTCAAGGCCTGCTCATAGTTAAAAGACAGATCCTTATGCGAGAGGGGCGCATAAACATCATACATTTTAAGATCTGACAGACCAAGTATCTCCTGCCGTAATTTTATATAACGATGAAGCAGGGGAAGATGCCTGTGAACCGCTGTTACCAAAATATCATAGACCCGTTCTGGAATATGGTTGCCGGCCATTGCCGCCTGACGGGCGGAGGTATAATGTCGGGTCTTGGCCGAAAAATTATGACTCTTAACTGTCGTCTGTAAGGTCTTGGCATAGGTATGTTGGAACTGCTCATAGAGACTATAATAAGCTTCATAAACTTTTTTTCTCAAGTCTCTGTCTGATGATTCTAAAAGGGTAATAAAGTTTCCGTGCGTAATTTCCACTTCTTTTCCCTTATTGTCTGTAATGATTGGGAAACGGATATCTGCATTATCTAAAATTTCAAACGTTTCACTGGCAGAACCGAGAATCTCTCGAGCATTGGCTAAGAGCTCCTCTTCTATCTGTGAGAGAACATGATCCTTCTGGCTGAAAATCTGTTCAAAGAAATGATGGTAGCCTTTCAACTTTTCTTCTGATTGGGTAAACTCTTGGAATTTTTCCTCACCCAGAGCTAAGACCTCTGGTTCAAAGAAGGCAAAAGCTTCACCATACTTAGCATAGAGGTTTACCGCCTTGGATTCTAACTCTTGATAATAGCTAACTGTGGTGTCTTGGTCGTTCTTCATGGAAGCATAGACATAGAGCTTCTCCAGACGACGAGAAAGAGCTAAATAACTTTCAGTTACCTCAAGAAGTTTCTGAGCGGACTTGTCAAGGAGGCCTGATAAATCTTTAGCTTCTGCAACAGCTTGACTAAGATCCGCAAACTCCTCCTTCCAAGCTTGGTCTGTCGGGAAAACAGTCCTCAGATCCCACTGATACTTTTCATCAATATGAGCACGATTGTCTGACATAGGCCTTTCTAAACTTCTGCTAGCTAACTCTTAAAGCTGGTAGGAGTTTTCCTTTCTTTGTATTTTAATGTTTTTATTTTACCATAAAAGGCTGGAGGATAAAGGATTTGTTCCTTCTTGTCTTTGACCTTGTTGTAGAATTGCTCAAATCGTTGATAGAATGAAGATAAATTCTGTTGGATCTGGCAAAAAGGACCTTGAGGCGGTCTCAGCTGAGGATAAAAATCTTCCACCGACTTGGTTAGCAGATTATCGCCTCTTTGATAAGCCGCTTCTTGTTGCTTCAACCATTTAGGATTTTGGAAATAGAGCTGGCACTGAATATAGCGCAGAAGCTGCTGATCCATTGCCACCCTGTAAGAAACCATGGTCTGCTTCACAAAGGGTTGACGCAGAAAAGCTAATAAATCTCCTGTAAAGTGACATTCCTTAGCCAAGTAATGCACCCGTCCATGCCAGTCTTCGTAAATCAAATATTTTAATCGTAGGCATTGTCGATCCAAGTCCAATTCCCAGAGATGAAAACCCATATTATCTGAAAAATAAAGAAAGTCTCGCTGCAAGTCACTCAGAGACTTATCCAGCCAAAGTTTTCTCCCCAGCAACCACCTAACTTGATAGCCCTGCTTGTGATAATCCCTGGTCCGCTCCCGTAAACGCTGATTGGACAGACGACTACACTGCACCTCCAAGGCTAACTTATCCTCTACTAACAAATCCGCTATCTGCTGAATCTCAGGCAAAGACTGTTCCACTCTAACCTTACAATTCCTAGAAAGACTCCTGTAAAGTTCTGTTTTGAGACCTAAATGTTCTGGACCTTCATTTTCACTAAAAGACTGGCAATCTTTTAAATTGATATGGGCAAAATGCGGTCGCATGACTGAGCCATTTTTCAAACGAACCTCAGCCCCACAAGCCGGACAGGTAAAATGTTGACGCTCAGGAATAGTCACCGCTAAATTCACCAAACATCCCTTTTCATCAAGTGCTGATAACATAAACCACCTCTCACTAAATGATTCGAAAAAAATAAATGAAATTACTCTGTTCTTCCTTTGAATCTAAAAATCTCATTCGCTCTTACTAATCCTTGCTAAAACGTTTACAATATGGAAAAAATCTAGGGAGATCCTAATGAACAAGACAATTATTTTTGATATGGATGGCGTAATTGTAGATTCGGAATATGTCTTTTTATCCACCAAAACCCAAATGCTGCTAGATCGTGGCATTAATACTGATGAATCTTATCAGTATCAATTTATGGGAACCACTTTTGATGATATGTGGCAAACCATGAAGGTGGAAAATGGACTAACAGAGAGCGTTGAGGATTTGATTAAAGAGATGAACCAGCGCAGGAAAGCCTTGATTAAACGCGATGGAGTCAAACCATCAAAGGCGTCCAGAATTTAGCAAAGTTTCTCAGATAAAAGGGCTTCCATCTAGGATTTGCCTCTTCTTCACCCAAGGAAGATATTCTCACTAATCTTGAAGCTCTGGATCTAGCAGATGATTTCGAAGTCAAAATCAGTGGCGAAGAAGTGGTTCATTCTAAGCCTGAGCCAGATATCTTTTTGAAGACTTCCCGACTGCTAGGAGCTGTTCCTGAGGACTGTATTGTTTTTGAGGACACAAAAAATGGCAGCCTTGCTGCTAAAGCTGCTGGTATGTACTGTATCGGTTTTACCAACCCTGACTATCTCGCTCAAGACCTAAGCGTCTGTGATCAAGTGGTCAACGATTATCAAGATATTTATTCATTTTTTGAAAAGTAAGGAAAAAGCCTGTCACTCCTACATCTAAAGGAGACAGGCTTTTTATGTGGAATCAAGATCTCATCTGACTTAGCTTATCCTTTGTAATGTTATAGGCCTCATAAAAATGCGGGGCAGAGATAGCTTGAGCTTTGCCACTATCATAGAGACACTGACAAACAAAAAGCAAATCGCTAAGATTATTATGGAGGGTAATAATCTTTCTGGTTAGCACCTTTTTAGCAAACATGCGTTTCATTAGTGGGACAGATAAGAAGGTCGGTATCTTGTAAGGTAGGAGTTCATTTGCATAGTTTCTGAGAATGACACCACGCGCCGCCACAATACGTGATGTCTCACGAATAGCTATAACCGCTTCTCTCAGAGCTTTTGAAGAAGCAATTGCCTGTTCAACTGAAGCCGTTGTATTGGTCATATCCCCATATTTTCCAATAGCTGAAATAACCCCAGCATTGATGGCCATGTGCAACCAAATCCACTCCAGCATATCGTAGGGCTGCTCCAGTTTTATGGAACAGTCCTCAAAAAGCTGCACCAACTCCTGATAGTTAGGAATGGCTGCTTTCTCTTCTCTTTCTAGCATGAAATGATCAAAGACGCAGCAGGTCAATAGGTTATTTTTGATGTTTCCCCCAGCTACGGGATAACCCAAGATATAATTCCAACCTTGCATCATAGAATCTAGAGAGTCTTTGTCTTGCCAAATACCGCAGTTAACTAGAAGCGTACCAGAAATCCCACGTACTTCAAGATCAGCCAGAACCCCTGTGAGGCCTCCTTCCGGGATACTAATAAAAATAAAATCATAAGTCCTAGCTGTATATGATTTAATCCTATAAGAATCACGGATAGTACTCCCTTTGTCACTTATTCTACCATCCAAGAGTTCAACCGCAAGGCTCTTAATATCAGCTTTAGGGCTGTCCTTTCTGATAAGGTGTTCTACCTCATGACCAGCCTTTTCAAAAAGATGACCATAAGTGCTTCCAATAACGCCTAAACCAACAATCAAGATTTTCATTTGATGGCTCCTTTCCTAATCCTATTTTTTATATTCAAAACCTAGTTATTACAAACGTTTCCCTAATTCGGTCTTACGAAACAGCGCTTTGAGTTTCAAATCAAAGAGAGCAAGAACCAAGAAATACAGGACTAGCAAGCAAAGGAAGGCATAAACAAAGACGTAAAGATTAGTACTAAAAGGCAAATAATCCCGCGTCTGCAGAGACAGAACTTTAAGAATTTGCTTTACCGTGATAATACTAGGCCCAATCAAGACTAAAAAAGTTATCACTATCAACGGTAGATAAATATTGGTGAGCATGTGCTTGATTTCCTTAGGTAGATAACCCAGTTTACATAAATAAATAAAGTTCATCGTATTATCTTGGAAGTTTAACAAGAGAACCAGAAAAATGAGGAGGGAACCAAAAACAACACCCAAAACTTGGTTGATAACGGCACTTGTTCGATTGGACACATTGGCGTTTTGCAGTTCCTTAACATAATCCTCATAAGTCTCGACTTGCCCTTCATTGCTCTTAGTCTTCAACCGTTGGCTCCACAGACCGTTATAAGTTGTAGCACTCTGGTCGTTCAGTTCATTAAAATAGCTCCGTTCAAGGTAGATACTATTGGTATTCTCATTTGTTGCGATAGCTTTAATGGTCAAGGTTTTGGTGAAGTCCTTGGTCTGAATCCGAAACTTATCTCCCGCTTTAAGATTATAAAGTTCAGCCAAACGTGAATTAATAGCCACTTCGTCTTTTCTTAGTTGGATAATCCCATCCTCGGTTTGCAATTGAAAATAGGGACCTTCATCTAAAGCGACCAAATCCTGTTGACCAAGTTGTTTACTATTAACTGAGAGTTTAGCCTTTGTTTTAAAGAAATACTGATTGTCTGAACTTTTATCATCTAAACGCTGCTCTGGAAAGGTCACTTCATATTTATAACGGCGAGCAGCAGTTTGTAATTGATAGACGTGCGAACTGCTTAAATGCAGAGAAAAGCTCATCACCACTAGCACTAAAAAACTGTAGATAGAAACCAGAACAAGCAAGAGACTAAAAGGATTTCTAAGGGCCAGCTTACTGGAAGAAGAATACTTAGCAGGGAAAAACTTAGTCGCTTTTTCGAGGAGACGCAAAACCTTAATGCTTCTCTTCTTCTGACCTTGCCCAGACAATAAATTGGTAACCTCTGCCTGACTGTAGAGACGAGTAGCTAGGTAGGTCATCAAGCAAAAAAGGAGAATAGGGAGAATAATCCCAATAAAAAGGCTAGACACCGAGAGCCCTCTAACTACAGACTGAATATGATAGGATATCTGATAATTAGTGAGCAAAATTTTGGAATAATAATAACCGACCGCCAATCCTATTACTAAACAGATAAGGCTGATAATAGTCGTAAGCGTTAAGTAAATAGCTGTAATCTGCCTCTTAGTAAAGCCTAAAGCGCGGTAAATTCCTAAATTTTGTCTGTTTAAATCAAAATTTTTTTATAAAACATAAAAAAAACAAAACAGGTAATTGCAAGGAGAAAGATCAAAAAAGAAGATGCTAAAATTTTATTGGAATTGAGAGCGGCTAAAAGAGCCTTCTCATCCTTACTTAAACTCCCCTTAGTAGACAACCAAGCTAAGTTTTTATCAATGGAGGCTTCCACAAAAAAATACATAAAGGAAGTCAAAAAAGTGAGAAGTCCTAAAACTAAAACATTTAATAGGTTCTTGCGAAAATAACCTAAGGATTGTTTATACATATTTTTCATCAGTCAATCCCCCAATTTACCTCGGATGGGAGAAGAGGTTGCTCATTGGTCTTATCCTGAACAATGTGACCATTCCCAAGCGTAACGACGCGGTCTGCCGTCAAAGCAACTTTGAGGTTGTGGGTTGCAAAAATAACCGTTAGGCTATAAAGTTTAGCAACCTCATGCAGGAGATTGACCACTTGCTTACTATTTTCTTCATCTAAGGCACCCGTAGCTTCATCACAAAAGAGCACTTTAGGTTTTTTGATAAGAGCGCGAGCGATGGCTACCCTTTGTTTTTGTCCCCCGGAAAGTTCATCAGGATAGTTGCCCAGCAAATCACTGATACCTAGTTTTGTCACAAGCTCATCAAAATCTAGATTATCCTGACCTCTACCTAGTTCAATATTTTCTCGCACAGTAAGCTCAGACAAGAGCATATAATCTTGGTAGATATTGCTTATTATATTCCTACGAATGGACGCAAGCTGTTTGTCTTTTAGCCGATTAATATCCTGCCCATCGAGTAAGACCGTTCCGGATGTTGGTCTTAGAAGACCCGACATGATATTGAGTAAGCTGGATTTCCCAGAGCCGCTTTGACCGAGCAAGACAGTGAAACTCTGGCTAGCAAAACTTAAATCAATGCTCTTGAGAACATGGTCATGTTCCGTATAGCACTTATCTACTTTATGGATTTCTAGGATGGCATTCATAATTTTACCTCTATGTTTTTTGACTTCAAAATAATTAATAGCGTTGACGTTTTTTGATCAGCAGATTGATTTCACGCGCTTCTTTATTAAGATAAAAGAGATCCAACCCTCGTGATAAGGCATACACGATAAGTCCCATCAGCAAAAGAATCCAGACACCAGTATTCCAGTTAAAGAGGGAACCTGCTAAAAAGAGGATAGCTTCAATGATAACCAAATCCAGTACAGCAGCCAAAAAGGAATCTAGCTCCCATTTTTGTCTTGTCAAGAGACTGACATGGATTAGGATATTAACCATCAAAACCTGAAAAATCGTTAGCAAAAGCAACCATTGGGCCTTGAAAAAAATGGCAATGAGGGCTAAAAGAATCACAGAAATACCTGTTGTTGCAAATATATTTGTCATTATTTTTTTCATTGATCTCCACCTCGCAAAGCTGCTTTTACGTCATTTAGATAACTACGATTTACCACGACCTTTTCACCATTCATTAAAGTGGCTTCCATCCGGCTATTGAAAAGTGGTCGCATACTCTCCAAAACATTAATATTGAGCAGACAAGCCTTGCTGATTTGGACGAAGCCGCTGCTGCTCAATTCATCTAGAAGCTGATAGAGCCGTAAATCTGTCTGATAAACCCTATCCGCCACATAAACAAAGGTCTTTTTATCCACACTTTCAATATAATAAATATCAGATACATTGACCAAATGCTTCACATCATCCTGATAACAGCTGAGCTGCCTATCTACCGTCTCTAAAAAAGAGAGAATCCGCTCAACCAGCTTGTCTTTCTGACCGTATTTAAGACAAATTTCTAATTCTTTATACTGGTCATCTTGTTCGATTCGTAATTTCATAGTGCCATTATAGCACAGCTTTCCCAGCAAAAAATCCTGCATCAACCAAGATGCAGAATTGAAGAACTGAGATACAATTTTAGATTAGGAATGCAGGAATTTTTCCACCTTAGTTGCCTGCTGATGAAGTAACCTAAGATTAAGTAACAAAAGAAAGAAAATGATAATCGTCAGCATCAGCAAAAGAATCCAGCTTATCGTCTGGGAAAAACAAAACACAATGATACTCAAAACAAGTAAAGGAAGCGTTAAGGCTGCAGTGAGACTGCCAGGTACCCAAGTCCGAAATTTGATAGCCTGACCGATATGAGAAAACAGATGAAAAGTATGCCCCAGTGTAATAGCTAAAACTAGCTCCGGCAGCTTAAAAAGAATACCTACCAGCAAAAGCAGACTAGCCAAAACAAATTCTTCCAAAATGAGGGCAGCTATTGTCTCCGCTGAAAGGTAATGCGCTCTGCCTGCAACAAATATCTCATTAGCAAACTTGGGATCATTCTTTTTCTTAGCAATCCATGGACAAACTAAAATAATCTCTTCAAACTCATGGATCATAAAAAGCGTTATAGCAATAAAAGCGAGTAAATCTGATGGCACTGCCCCCCTAACATGAGCCAGAAGAAAAACACTCCTGTTGAAATCTAGTAAACTAGAAACAGGAGT
>NZ_JBHSAC010000021.1:0-27782 GCF_042649885.1 Streptococcus dentapri
CTCCTGTTTCTAGTTTACTAGATTTCAACAGGAGTGTTTTTCTTCTGTCTCATGTTAGGGGGGCAGTGCCATCCGACCCACTTGTTTTTATTTGTTTAAAGAATATTATCAAACTCTTCACGTACTTGATCCGGCCATACGCTGGATTGTACTTCACCAATATGTTTCTTACGCAACAAGAACATAGCCATACGGGACTGACCAATACCACCACCAATTGTCAGCGGGAAAAGTCCATTTAGTAATGATTTATGCCATTCCAACTCTAAGCGATCCTCTTCGCCAGTAATAGCAACCTGACGACGCAAGGAGTCTTCATCAACACGAATGCCCATTGATGAGATCTCAAAGGCATGGCCGAGCGCATCATTCCAAACCAAGATGTCACCATTCAAACCATGATAGCCAGTTTCACTTTCAGTGGTCCAGTCATCATAGTCTGGAGCACGACCATCGTGAGGTTGACCATCAGCCAAAACACCACCAATACCGATTAAAAAGACTGCACCGAACTCTTTAGTGATAGCATCTTCACGCTCTTTAGGTGTTAAACCTGGATACTTCTCAACGAGTTCTTCTGAGTGGATAAAGGTAATCTGTTTAGGAAGCACTGCATCAATATCAAAGCGGGCTTCAACTGCCAATTCCGTTAGACGAATAGCCTTATAAATTTTTTCAACTGTTTCCTTAAGGTAGACCAAATTACGGCGACCATCGGGAATAACCTTTTCCCAGTCCCATTGATCAACATAAACCGAATGGGTTTCATCTAGCGAATCCTCATCTGGACGCAGGGCCTTCATATGGACGAACAAGCCTTCACCTTCATTAAAGCCAAAACGTGCTAAGGTGTGACGTTTCCATTTAGCTAGAGAGTGAACGACTTCATAAGAAGCATCTGGAATCTGGAGCACATTCACACGTACAGGATTTTCGACACCGCTCAAATTATCTTGCATACCGTCTCCAACCTTACTCAAAATAGGCCCTTGAACCTCGACGATGTCAAGCTTATCAATGAGATATTGAGTAAAGGTATTCTTAACAAAGGAAATCTCCTGTTGCTGATGAATAAAGCTCTTCTTCATAAGCTTCTCCTCCTTAAAAATAGTAATGGACTTATTATACTCCTATTTATATAAAAAATAAATAGTTTTTTGAAAATTCCCATGTTTTTTCATCTTTTATGTTAGATTTCATAACATAACTCTTTTCAACAAGGAACAATTGATAATTTTACCACTGTTCTTTAAGGGGATTAACTGTTTAATCTACCTTATTAAATTTAGAAAGCTCCGTCATTTTATAAGTTGATGGATCAAACTCTGAATTTAGGTCTCCTATCCAATAGACGTAGGTGATGGAAGAGTCGCTATTGATTTTGACACCTATTTCCATATCAGATCCTACGCCACCTAGACCGTAAGTCGGTATAGCCTCGTATATAGCTGTGCCTTCCGCAAAACGATAGAGCCCTTTTTCTACTTTTTCCATCTTAGTGATCTGGGCGGTTGAATTCTGCCCACCTTCTATCTGCTTGGTAACTGTCCCGTCTGCCTTATAAGTAAGTGTCTGTTTTGTATCACCCTGGGTACCAATACTACCACTCCAAGTCCCTATGAGTTCAGAAGGGAAAATGTCGCTCGCATTCTTACTATCTGTTTGCGATTGCTCATCATTGTCGTCAGTGGAAGCATACTTATCGATGAGGTCTGTGTAAGCCTTTTGCATAGCTTCTGGTGCTTCCTGATAAACATAGTGGCTATCATTATAATCTTGATACCAGTAATCTTTGACGTAGTAAACTTTACCGTCGGTAGCCAGGACAATTTGATAACTATCCTTCTTCTGATCAACATAATTTTTGTAATAATAATTATAGCCCATATTCGTAGTCATATTTTTTTCATCTATTGGAATATTTTTGCTATCTATGAGCTCAGTCTCTTCATCAGCGATAGAGCTGTAATATTCATGTTGAGGAGATTTTAGGGTATAGAGACGAAAAGCAGCATTTGATTGAAAATCCTCAGCCTTATCGCTAGATAAATCATTTCCCAAAAGAGTGACATCAAAGTCATTCTTATAATCAATGAGGTCCTCAACATTAGATTGTTTATTATTGACATAGATTGGTCTTTGACCATTAATATCATTAAAATCGCCCTCATAATAACCAAGCAGCCGTGTCAATATCTCGGTATTATCTTTCGTCTTCAATGACCAAAAGGAAATATCAGGATTGCTTATCATACGAATACCATCGTACTGACCTTGTACCACGACTGCATTTTTACCATAGTCACTGTTATAGAGCCATTTCCCAAAATCATCAATAACCTTTTGTTCATTTTCCTGAGTCAGAGAACTTGTTTGATTCTCAGTTTTTTCTGCTTGGTTGGAAGTTTCAGAAGAATCATCTCTAACCGGTGCAGAGGTCACTGTAGAAGAGCCCTCAATCTGCTCATATTGCTCAGAATTTTGAACAGTGACGGTCGGCTGATTTATCGGATTGAGACCTTGCCTAATGACGATATCTCCCTGATTTTCCGGCAGACGAATACGAATATAATTTCCTTTGTCTTCCTGAGGCTTCGTTTCATACACTTCTTTCGTTTTAGTGTTCTCCACTCGGTACTTGTGCTTTTGAGTACGCTTAATTTCAAAGCGAATCTTTTGCTTAGTTTGCTTATCTCTAACCTCTGTTGCATAAAGAACATCATTTCTATTCAAAGCTGTTGTTTGTCTATACTTTCCTAAAGCCAGAAAAATTAAGAAAATCACGACAGCTAAGATAATAAATTTTTTGCTTTGCTTTATCATTTTTTACCTCATATCACTAAATAGCCTAGTATGTAGCCTAACAGAGCCAAAACAATGAGAATTCCTGCCTTTAGGAAGAGCCTTCTTGTCAATTGAACAGGAAAAGATTTCTTTATTTTGACTTGGGGTTGAAAACCATGCTGAGCAGCTTGGTCGATTTCGGCTTCAGAAGGCTTACGCCCGTTGATGACTTGAAACTCAATCATCCATTCTTCTTTTGTCATTTATGTCTCCTTTCTCTTTTCAAACATAAAATCAAATCAGTAAACACAAAGGCTAGGAGCAGTTGCCCCCAGCCTCCTTGGTCTATTTAACCGTATTTTCTTCACTAATTCTGGTTGAAGTACCATTACTACCAGTAATAATGTAATTAGAGTAACTATCCTCATAATAACTATCGTCTGAGGCAGAACCACCACCAGTGTATTCAACATTTGCAGACCAAGATAATTTATCTTTGATATCACCTGATGACTTGTGATCAGAATCATAGCCATAGTAAAAATCATAAATAACTGTGAAGTTAACCGTAAATTTAGTCTTGCTGGTTTGCACGACACTGGTAACATCAACATCACTAAAAGTGACACTATCAGCTTTTCGATTCTTTGCATTAATTGTGTTAGTATCAATAACATCGGTAATATCCTTATACATGCTATTGTCACTTCCACCTTGGAAGATATCATCTAAATCATCTGGGGTTGTGTTATCTACTGCATAGGATGACAACTTATCGTAAGCCGCTGTAATAAGATCATCTGCTGTATCACGATCAAGAACACCCACAGCATCCAAGGTTAGAGTGTCATCATCAGAAATACTCTCAATAGAGGCTGTTTCTGATTTTATACTTGTTCCATCACTGAATTTCTTTTGCACATAAACAGAAGCGCTATCAGTAACAGCAAGATGAGAGGCCGAATACTGGCCATTGGTCACCTTACCAATTTTCTTGCTTCCAACATAGACATCTCCATCACTGATATTACTCTTAAGCTTAAAATTGAGGTATTTAACATCAAGTTTAATCGATTCCGATGATGAGCCTCTTAAATCTTCCTGCAAGCTAACTTCAATATCTTGATTATTCACCTTACCATTAGCTACAAAATCATAAGTTCCGGGATAGAGCCGCTTAACGTCAGCTGAATAATCTTCACTATCTGATGTGGCATAAGTGTTTTCATTGATGGTGATCTTCAAGTCTTTGGTGTTGGTTGATACCTTGACCGAAGCGGGATCAACAGCCACTTTCCATTTAGGAAAAATCAAGTATTCATGACCGGTCTGAACCATCTTCGACCCTTTAAGCAAATTATCTTTATCTGTTTCAGTAAAAACTTTCGAGGTATCTGTGTATTTCAGATCAGAATTTTTTATCTGTTTCTTAGTATCAGACCATACTTCGTAAACGAGCTGCTTTTTAAAATCTTTACCGGCAACTTCAAGATAACGATCAGCTACCGCCTCGCGTGAATAATAATGATTACCATAAATGAAGGCACTAACCGCAGCAAGGATCAACACAGTCACAAAACCAATTAGGACCTTCTTCCAGCGAGGCATGGCTGATTTTACTGATTTAGGGCTGGCTTTCAAAAATTGGTTGACACTGGTTAAATCAAAGGCAGCTGCCTTACCAACCAAGAACTCCTCAGGGCGTGGTTGACGTCCAACATACTTCTGAAATGCTGCAATCCAAACATCTTGTTGAGATTTATCCCGTGATTCCGAAATGTTCGATCTCTCATCAGAAAAATCTACAGTGGCTTCTGCCAGCTCGGTCTCCTGTGATGAGAATCCTTCCTGAGATAAGTGGGAATCTTCAAAGCTCATTTTCTCATTTACTGGATTGATAGATTCATTTTCCACATAATCACTGTAAATAGTATCTTGTATATCAGCATTATTTACAGCGTCTGCATCTAAACCGGCAATTCGACGAATTTCTTTAGGAGAAAAATCGGTTTTCTTTCCCGCCATGAATTCTTCAGGGCTGGGTTTCCTACCAACAACTGTTTCAAATAATTGTGTCCATTTTTCCTTAGTGGCCATGGTTCATTCCCTTATTAATATCATAAAAATCTGCTGATAATTTCGAAAAAAGAATCACCAACTGCTTCAAAACCACTAACAATCACTGCTAATAAAATTCTATGGAATACCCGACAGATGATGGCGAAGATTAATAGAGCAGCGACAGACACATAAAAATTATTAACTTTCCCAAAAGAGGTGACTATATTCTTAATTAGAGCAACCAAGATGAGAGCAAAACTAATAATAAGAAAGATCCCTACAATTATTACAGCCACCTTCATAACATTAAAGGATGATACTTCCCCAATTAGTGAAAAGGATTGGAGAGGATTAAAATCGTAATCAGAAAAACTATTTGAAAAATCTGATTCTGTAACCTTTATCGCTCCTGGCATGATAAAGGTTGCCAGGAAAGTCAAAAAGTTTACCGCTAAAAGTAAGGGCGTATAAGAAAAATATTGTCCTACTTTAGTGAAGAATTTCTTGGTCTTGTCTCTATCCAAAAGAACTGGACCAGCGGTAACTAATACGTAGAAAATGAAGAAGATAATGAAAAGGAGAAGAACCTTTAAGAAGCCAAAGTTGGCAGCTACAAGCTGTGTATAATTGTCATATAAATCTGATGCATTTTCTTTTAAACTCTGACCTAAAAAGGTAATATTGGCAAAGGACATTAGGAAGCGGCGGAAAAAGTTTATAAATGCCCATCCCATAAAGAGCGAAGATAAACCAATAGTAATCAAACCAAAAGTCAGATGACTTTCTTCAGCTTTAGCTTTTGGATCTTTGAAACCATTGAGGAACCATGAAAAATAGTTCTTAATAGCTTTTTTGAAAGTTTCTATTTGTGGATTAGGTTGCTTGGGAACTGCTGGTACCATAGCCGGTTGAAATTGACCTTGGCCATTGACAGGCTGTTGATAAAACTGTTCTTGCCCCATTTGTCCTAGTTGTGACTGTTGAATAAATTGGCCTTGAGTTGCTTGCTGTTGTTGAGCAAATTGATCAGCAGCTAGAGGTTGCTGAAATTGAGCAGTTTGAGTAAACTGACCCTGGGTTGCCATTGGATCTTGAAATTGAGCTGTCTGTTCAACTTGACCCGCTGGTTGGTTTTGAAACTGGGCTTGTTCAAATTGGCCTGCCACTGACTCTTGTGGTTGAGCAGTTTGAGTAAATTGAGGCTGAACTTGTGGTTGAACGGGCTCAGACTGAGGAGTTGCTGGTTCAGGTTCAGCTGTATATTCACCAGCAGCCAGCGCTTGGGTTAACTCTTCAGCTGACGGTGTACGTCCGTTGATAGCTTCAAAGTATTCAATCCAATCTTGTTTATTCATAATGGTCTCCTTAAATAATAATACTTCTTTATTGTACTACATAAAGATCCTTTATGCAATATGATCTGGCATTGAACCCTTGATATATCAAGGGTTCAATCACTAATTAGTCATAAATAAACAAAGATAATGTATAAAAAAGAGCCCGTAGGCTCTTGATAAAATTAAGCTTTTAAGAAACGTCGGATAGAGATCAGTGAGCCGATAGAGCCAATGATAATTCCAGTTAAAAATAAGCCACTAATCAAATAAATCAAGAAAGGATTAGCTGGATAGAGACCCAGATTTTCAGCGGCTAGAGAGGGACCAAATCTGCTGTCAAACCATCTGTAAGCAAAAAAGACGATGATAGCAGGAATAATTGCTCCTAATATGCCAACCCAAGCACCTTCAAAGAAGAAGGGGGTACGGATATAAGAATTTTTAGCCCCAACCAGACGCATAATGACAATATCATCCTTTCGGGACATGATGGTAATACGAATGGTATTTGAAATCAAGAAGATGGCTACAAATACTAAGAGTACCGTTCCGATGATACCACCTGTGCGGACGCGCTTCACTATGTTGGTCAAACGATCCGTATCAACACCACCATAGTTGGCATCATCAACTCCTTCGATGCCCTTAATTTTTTCAGCAATATCTTTCATCTGATCAGCAGATTTGACCTTGACGATATAAGCATCAAAGAGAGGGTTAGAACTTTCATCATAGCTCCAAGCATCACCGTATTCTTTTTGCAAATCGGCTAATTGGTCATTCTTGCTTGAAAATTCAATAGATTTGACACCATCAATTTCTTGAATCTGATTATAAACAGCATGAAAACCATCATTGTGACTACCATCACCATTGGTTTCATAAGGATCAGATGAACCTTCTGCCAGATAAACATTGATTGTCAAATTGTTTTCTAAATCGGTTCCTAGCTTTTGAATATTGAGCAGAACGCCGATAAAGAGCCCCACCAAAGTAAGAGTAATGGTCACTGATGACACGGCTGCAACTGTCATCCAACCTTGTCGCCTTAAACTCACAATGGATTCGCCTAAGTGTCGGAAAAATCTTCTAATCATCGTAACCGTATTCTCCTTCCTCTTCATCGCGAACCAGCTTACCGTCTTCAATGGCCAAAACACGATGTTTATGTGTATTAACAACCGTACTATTATGGGTAGCCATCAAGATGGTTGTCCCTTGTTCGTTGATGCGTTCCAACAACTTCATGATTTCTTCTGAAATCTCTGGATCCAAGTTACCGGTAGGCTCATCGGCAATCAAAACTTTAGGATTATTTACTAAAGCACGCGCAATAGCTACCCGTTGTTGCTCACCACCAGACAGTTGATTAGGGAAGGAGCGAGCCTTGTGTTTCAAACCAACGAGATTCAAAATATCAGCCACACGCTTTTTAATGAAACGTGGTTTTTCTCCAATAACCTCCATTGCAAAGGCAACATTTTCAAAAACGGTCTTATGTGGAAGCAATTTATAATCCTGAAAGACCACTCCAATCGAACGCCGTAAAATCGGAATTTGTCTCTTCTTAATTTTGTTGAGGTCAAATTTCCCAACCTTAATGGAACCGCGAGTTACAGGTTCTTCACGATAAAGCAGACGAATCAAGGTTGATTTACCTGCACCTGATGGTCCGACAATATAGACGAACTCACCTTGTTTTACACTGAGAGTTACATCTCGAAGAGCTGCAGAGCCGCGGGGATATTTTTTAGTAACTCTTCTCAGTTCAATAAGCGCCATATTTTTTCCTTTCTGCTTACTACTATTCTTCTATACGCCATTTGAGGTAGGCATCAATAAAACCATCAATATCACCATCCATGACCTTGTCAACCTGAGCAACTTCATACCCCGTACGGTGATCTTTGACCATGGTATAGGGAGTGAAAACATAAGAACGGATTTGGCTACCCCAGGTAATTTCTTTTTTGTCCCCCTTAAGAGCCGATACTTCTTCTGCTTTTTTTTCCTGCTCTAATTGGTAGAGTTTAGCCTGAAGTAGTTTCATTGCTCGATCGCGATTACCATACTGGGTACGATCGACAGTTGAAGCCACGACAATCCCTGTAGGAATATGTGTCAGACGAACACCGGTTGAGACTTTATTGACATTTTGTCCACCAGCACCGCCTGATCGGAAGGTATCCATCTTGAGGTCATCATCACGGATCTCCACCTCGATAGTATCATCAAGCTCCGGCATAACCTCGACAGAAGTAAAAGAGGTGTGGCGACGCTTGGCTGAGTCAAAAGGTGAGATCCGCACTAAACGATGAACACCCATTTCGGATTTGAGCAAGCCATAGGCATTGGCACCTTCAAATAAGAGGGTCACTGACTTGATTCCTGCTTCATCACCTGCTTGATAATCTAAGGTTTCCACCTTGAACCCTTTAGCATTACCATAGCGCTGGTACATTCTCAGAAGCATATCTCCCCAGTCTTGGGCCTCTGTTCCGCCTGAGCCCGGATGAATCTCTAAAATAGCATTATTATTATCATAAGGTTCAGACAAGAGCAAGGTCATCTCATAACTGGTCATCAATTTATCCAGTTTCATCAAGGTTTCTTCTAAATCTTCCTTGACGCTGTCGTCCTCTTCAAGCATTTCCAAGTAAAGCTCAGACTCATCTGAGAGTTCCTGCATAGCATTGAAGGTTTCATATTTCTGTTTGAGCTCATTGAGTTCCTGTGAAGTCTTTTGAGCCGCAATATTATCGTTCCAAAAATCTGGCTCGGTCATGCGATTTTCTAACAAGGCAATATCTTCTTCCAAGCGGTCTAAGTCAAAGAGACCTCCTGAAGCTAGTCAACTTCTCTTGATTTTCTACTATTTTTTGGCGAATTTCAGCCACTTCCATTTTGGTACTCCAATCTTTTTCGTATCCTCATATTCTACCACAAAGCGCTTAAATTTGCCATTTCTCACACACCAGCTGCCATTCCTTTTGGCTGTCCTCATCCTTGAGACTAAGATTACGCATGAAATCCTTAATCAAATCATCCGGCTTTTTAACAATTTCACCCAAAGCCCAGATAGCCGTTGCGGTATGGATAGGATTATTATTCTTATCGATAATTTCCATCAGTTTGACTATTGCATTGCGGTCGTGGACATTGGCCAAGGCAATGATAGCATTTCGCTGGAGAATATTTTTCCCTCGCCAACTACCAGCAATCTGACCAAATTTTTTCTTGAACTCACCATTTGATAAGTCCAAGAACGGTAGCAACTCTGGCCAAGCTAGCTCGGGATCAATATCTGTCGCTAAAGGATTGGTGATTCCCTTATTATAAGGACAACAAATCTGACAAATATCACAACCATAGATGACAGTTTTGATTTTCCTGCGAAATTCTATATCCATCATGCCCTTATCTTGAGTTTGAAAGGATAGGCAGCGCTTGGCATCCATACTGCCATCACCTATTAGACAGGAAGTTGGGCAGGCATCTAAGCAGCGCCTACAATCACCACAACCATAATCAACTGGCTGATCCGGTTCAATCTCTAAATTAGTAATCAGTTCTCCCAAAAACATATAGGAACCGTATTCTTTAGAAATCACCAGACCATTCTTACCAATAAAACCGATACCTGCTCGCTGGGCTACAGCCGTATCAACCAGAGCTCCCGTATCCACCATAGCCTTATGTTCCAAGGGAAAATCTTCACAGAGAATCTCAATTCCTCTAGCCAATCGCTCCAACTTGTCATTCAGAATATGATGATAGTCCAATCCCCAAGAATTTGGAGTGATTTTCCCACGTTTGTACTGAGTTTTGGGCGGCTGGACAGGCAACTTATTAGGATAGGCAACTGCAATCGAGATAATGGTTTTAGCAGATTCCAGACTTAATTTAGGATCAAGGCGTTCTTCAATAACCTTGTGCTCAAATCCAGAATTGCGGCCTTCTTCAACCGAAAGACGCAAGGATTTCTCCAAATAAGCAAAATTATCCGCTGTCGTAAAGCCAATTTTTGAAATACCAATCTCCTCAGCCAGACGCCGAATCTCTGTCTTAATATCCATAGCTCTATCATAATGCAAATTAGAAACAGGTGCAAGCTAAAAATTAGGAAAATTTCTATCTTTTTCCTCAATTGCTTAAGACCAATTCCCTGACTATTTTTTAGTATTTTTGCTAAAATAGAACCATGACAAAACTTGCAGTTATGAGTGATCTTCATATTGATCTCAACCATTTTGATAGCCTTGAACAACAAAGCCTGCTAAAAACCCTAAAAGAACAAGGAATTGATCATCTCCATTTAGCTGGAGATATTTCTAATCATCATAAGGAAATTTCCCTTCCTTTTTTTGAACAAGTAAGTAAGCAGGTCAAACTGACTTACAATTTAGGTAACCACGACATGCTGAACCTATCGGATTCAGAAATTGAAGCCTTGGATTTCCAGATTTACAATTTAGGTGAGAGGCAGTTACTGGCCTTTCACGGCTGGTATGATTATTCTTTTTCCGATGAGCCTCTCGACAAAATTCGTAAGCGTAAGAAAAACTTTTGGTTTGATCGTCGTCTTAAGCGCATCGATGATGATCCAATGATTACCAACCAAATCCTAGATAAATTGGAGAATCGCTTGAAACTGCTGGATCCCCAAAAGCTAATCATTGCCATGCACTTCGTTCCCCATCAGGATTTCACCATGACCCACGAGCGCTTCATCCCTTTCAATGCTTTTTTAGGAAGTCAAAAATTCCATCAACTTTTTGCGCAATATGGGGTTAGGGACGTTGTTTTCGGTCATGCCCATCGTTCTTATGGCGATCTCACTATTGATGGAGTCCGCTACCACTCTCGTCCGCTAGGCTATATTCGCGAATGGGACCTAAGCATTAATTTTGTAGCTGAGCATCCCGAACTCAATCCGAGCGGTACTTGGAATCTCTCAAAGCGCTATAATCTTATCAAAAATACCCCAGAATATCAGGCTTACAAAGAGGCGCATTTGCAAAGCGAATTATTAAATTCAATGACCATTTTTAAAGTCTAGGATTGGTCCAATTTTTCAAAAAGGCTGCTTTAAAACATAAATAATTATTATAAGTAAGAAAACGAACAAAGTAGGAAAGAGAGAGATTGTTATAAAGTATGATATAAAATGGCTAGCCTACTGCTTACGATTTTAAGTTTAGTCACCCTTGACACATGGCATTCCAACGGAGCCGTAAAATGACAAGAATACAGAAAAACAAGCTCGACTAGACATTTTAAAAGCCCCCCAAAAACAGCCGTCAAAAATCCTCATCAAAGTCTTCGTCACTTTCCTCTTTGGAGGCTTCATCAGGACCTTTATTGTAAACAGACCAAGATACACTTTGCAATAGTGACAAATCAACACAGCCGAATGATTATATTTTAAAAGATTGGAACTCAAGAATGGGACAGACTTACCAATCCAATCCCATACACCTGAAAACAGTATCAGTTTTTATGGACTAGATGCTCCGGCCAATTTATTAGCTTTTTGCGCCGGATAAATCAATGATCGCCGACTTCTCTAGACAAACGCCAAGCTTGATCCGGTCTAGTAATGGTCAGGCAGGATACGGTGAGACAGCTCTGCTAGTAGCCTACTTGGATGTTGAAGGTCGACGCGATGTTGATATCGGTATTTTCTTGTGATAAAAGATGATCAATCAGGTATCTAGATAAGGAAATAAAATCAAGGAAAGCCTGAAGGAAAATTATATTTTCCCTAAACGCAAATACTGAACTGAGAAATGTCTTTACGCAATTAGTGACACTAATTCCAACTATTCTTAAATCAGTATCACTTAAAACATTTTTGATTCCAGTCACTGATAGTGTTTGCGTTGAAAACAGGAAGATTTAAGGCTAAGTTTTAACGCTTTGAATTACTTATGTTACAATAAAAATAATTTATGACTATGGAAGGAACTAGGATGTCAAATTCATTTAGAGTTTTATTAAGGGAATCTTGGCAGAATTTGAAGCAAAATATTTGGACTTATATGATTACCGGACTTGCTCTTCAAGTAGTCGTGGGATATGTAGCCAAGGGGCTGCTATCTTTTGTTTTCAATAGGGTACTTGGCTTTGCAGGCATTGTCGGACTCACAACAGATACTTGGTCTGCTATCATCAGCCATCCCTTGGCCTTGCTTTTTTTCATCATCTACTTGCTCCTGCTAGTTAGTATCATCTATATAGAATTTGCTATTTTAACAGTCACTGTAACCAGAACAGTGACTCCTCTTTCTTTTCGCAAAATAATCAAGGGACTGCCTGGGAAATTTAGACAATTATTGGGGCCACAGTTATTAGTTTTTCTTTTTTACCTGATTTTGATGATTCCCTTAGCCAATCTAGGACTAAAATCAACTTTATTGGAGCACTTTAAAATTCCTAATTCCATTTCTGGGGAGCTGACAAAAACGTCAGCTGGTAAAGGATTTTATTATACTTTCCTTAGCATTTTAGCCTATCTTAATCTTCGCTTAATCTACTTTTTGCCCCTCTATACCATCAGCGATGAAAAACCAAATTATATTTTAAAAAAGAGTTGGCAGCTGACGCAGAAGCGCCAATTCAAAATTCTGGGAGTCATCGCCTTTTATACACTGGTTACCACTGGTCTCTTAATCCTTTTTTATGCTGGCAGCGCCCTTGTCTTTGCCCTACTGGATTTTCAGGGTAAAAATCTCCCGATACAAACGCTCTTTTACAGTGTCATCAAGGGTTTTAATTTGCTTGGAAATATCAGTCTTAAGTATGTTCTTATTATCATTTTAGTAGAACATCTCGCAAGTCTTGATGATTTAAAGAGCCTTCCTTACCTCTCAGCTGAAGAAGTAACTTGGCAGTTTCCAAAATGGCTATACCTTTTCCTGCCACTGACCCTAATCCTTTGGCTGATTTCCAATGGCCTCTCCCTTTACCTTCTTCAAGGTAATTCCCAAGTACACATGATCGCTCATCGGGGAGATGTCAGTCAGGGAGTAGAAAATTCTATCCCTGCTATGCAGGCTGCTCATAGAGCTGGTGCTGACTACAGTGAAATGGATGTTGTCATGACCAAAGATCAAAAGTTTGTAGTCAGCCATGACAATAATCTCGAACGTTTAACTGGACTTGATAAAAACATTTCCGATATGACTTGGTCCGAACTTAAGCATATAAAAACGTATCAAAACGGTCATACTAGTCATATTGCTTCGCTCGAAGAATTCATGACAGCCGCCCAAGCCTCCAAGCAAAAAATAATTATCGAACTTAAGCCTTATGGTTATGAGCCTGATAATTATATTGACCTCTTTGTTAAAGAAATCAAACGCCTTAAAGCTGTCCAAGGAAACCAAGTCATGTCACAAGATCTCGATGTCGCTGAGGAGGTTGAACGTCAACTTCCTGAAGCGCAAACCGGTTATTTAGTCCCCCTGCAATTTGGCACTTTCTCCAAACATCGTGTTGATTTTTATGCCATTGAAGAATTTTCTTATACTGAACTGGCAGCCCTATCAGCCTATAATCAAAAGAAAGATCTTTATGTTTGGACAATTAACGATAGTAGCCTGATGATGCGCTTTCTCCAAAGTCCAGTGAACGGTATTATTACCGATAAATTAAAACTTTTCAAACGAGATCAAGAAGATATTGCCAATGATAACAACTACTGGGATCGTGTCTTGAGATTATTAGATATTGATTTAGGACAGTCGTAAAATATTAACGTACGACTTTTCTTACAATAAAAAACGCAAGCCTGAACTGTACTGACCCCAAAAAGTTAGAGAATAAATCTAACGATTGGGGGGCAGTTCACAGGCTTACGGTTTTTTTAAAATTGTAAAATACTTTAACGACGGCCTTTAACTTGATTATTGAGCCAGTCAAAGATATTGTTGTAGGACTTATTATTGACGATAGCTTGAGCATCCCCACCATGCGTTGGATTGGTGGCAACCATTCCTGATAACTCGGCCCAATTTTTAGCATTATCTGGATTTTGAACCCCTGTCACTTGGTCATTGAGGAGATAAACCCAAGTCCAGTGACCGTTATAAGTGATGTTTGGACTGAACGTACCAACATTGGTTTCAAAATAAGACAACCATTTGTTTTGGGCTCCATCTTTGAGTAGATTCTTATAAAGCGGTAGAGCATTTTCATCTGCACTTATAGTAGTATCAGCTCTAGTATGAAGTATCCACATTGGTTGATTTTTCAACGCGTTGGCAGCTGTGCTTGTCAGTGCTGATCTATCACTCGTCAAATAATCATCAGCTGGCGCAGCAATTGGTACGAGAGCAGCGAAATAATTAGGATAGGTTACCCCCATTTTAAGGACCATGCCACCACCATCGGATAGACCTGCTAAATAAATACGGTTGCTGTCAATATCCGGATGATTGGCAACATAAGAACGAATAGCTGATAAGAGGCTAGATGCTTGCGTTTGACTCCAAGATGTAGGACTTTGCACCACTAAAACATAGGCTCCTTTTTGATCACCATTACCAGTTGAGGTAAAGTGGCTTTGGATAGGATCTTCTGTCAACTTAACCGCATTACCAGCTAAAATAGGAATCGTCACATCTGTTCCCACTTCACCAATACCATGTAACCAGACAATCAGTGGGTTCTTTTCACCATCCTTAGCCGATTCTGGTTGGTAGGCGGCATAGTGCAACGCACCATAGGTGCCGCGCTCTGAAAAGCGATCACTATCTGGCGACAAACGATTATTGATAGCTTCTTGTTCTGAATTGATGATTTGGTGTCCGGCAGAACCATCCACTTGAACTTGTAGATTATCTATCGCGACCGTATAACTATCAACCCAGTTGTTACGATAAGTATTTGAATTAAAGTTGAATGGAGAAGCATTATTTCTGGTATCTGATGTATCATAAGGAATATCTAATTCTAAAGTAACATACTTACTACTATCGAAGAAGATGACATGGCCTTCCTCATCAGAAACGTAAGAATTAAGAATCTTACGGGCGATACCAGCTGTTGTAACACTGGCCCCGCTATGAATAACATTCGGTGTCACTTCTTCATTAAATTCCAAAATAATTTTGGAAACACTGGGACCAAATTCATAACTATTAACAACAATATTGGATTTAACAACTTCAACATTAACCTGAGTCTGAGCCGTCGCAGTACCATCTTGATCAAACTTGTAAGTGACACCATCAATAACACGACTCGTGTTTCTTAATAATTCACCTGACTCGGCATCATAATAGCGCAAAACTCCTCCAAAAGTAACGAAGTCACCCTTAACTTGACGACCGTCTTCTCTGAAATAAAGACTTTGTCCCTGAATCGTTTGAGCACTCACAGCTGCAGAGCCGTCTGCTGTCAAATAATACCAATCTCCATTAATTTGAGCAAAGCGATTTACCCAGAGGATACCGCTATCAGTATCGTAGTAACGATTCTTGCCATCTGATTCTTTAACCAGCACACCCTTAGCTTGCTTGCCTGTTTCTGGATCAAAATACATTTTCTGACCCGCAATTGTTTGGGCACCTGCCACGCGAGCACCATCGGCCCCATAATAGTACCAGGACTGATTGTCATCACCTAAATGGAAACGATCCGCCCACATTTCACCACTATCCGCATCAAAGTAATAGACATGATTGTCAATAGTGACTTCTTTGCCCTTGACTTGCTTACCATCTTGGGCGAAATACATCTTCTTACCATCAATCATTTGGCTACCAGTTACATTTTGACCATTATTGTCTAAATAGTACCAATTACCTTGACCATCATCTACAAAAGTATTTCTGTAACGACTTGTTGCTGCATCAGCTACCATTCTTCTTGAGCGTAAGGTAAAAGAGGAGGCAGCTTGCTCACTAGATGCAGTATCGACAGCTTCTGATTTAGCACTAGCATCTTGAATAGTCTCAGACGTTTCAGAAGTGCTAGTCGTTTCCGTAACTACTTCATAGTCAGCCTCACTGTTGCCGGAGTTATCGGCTGTATTTTCCTGATAACTAGAAGATTCGCTAGGAGCCACTGCTGTCTGCTCTAAATCCGTCTGTTGGGCCCCAGTTTGTCCGTCGACTGTTTCTTGAGCACTCACCACCTGATTGTTCTGTTGGACATCACTGCTAGTGACTTCATCAGCCTGAGCCACAGTGGCTATTCCTGACAGGAAAGCTGCAACTGCCACAGAAGTTAAACCAAATTTTAGTTTGCGCAAACTGTAATGTTCATTCTTTTCCATTAGTAGGTACCTCACTTCTACTTCAATTCAACATAATTTATTGATTTTTTAGCCTATTTGAAAACAAGCCCCTACAACCAGTCTTAAAGTAAAAGGACTTGCCTCCTTCTAAAATACTTCAGATACTGAGTAAGTCCGTTTTACATCATTAAATATTCTAACAGATTACTCAGCCTAAATACTTGTAACTTGTCGTATCCTTAAGCACAGCTGTCGTGTTTACAGAATTTTGTCCTGCTTTAACACCATAGGAATGACCATTAGTAAGCTTGGCTGAGCTATAAACAAGATTTTGGAAATCTCTCTGTGCAACAAAGCTGTCCAAAGTGTTTCCATTCTCATCTACAATACTGATACGATCACCTGAAACTCCTGAAATATTAACCTTGAGATGGGCTTGGGTGGAACCTTCTGAAAAACCTTGGCTGGTAATTGGTGTTCCAGTTGCCCAGACAGTTCCGTTTCTAATAATGCCGATACCATCAAAGTCAATAGCCGAATCATAAGAATTACCATAGGATTTGCTAGGCGCAGTTACGATTAAATTGCCTCCATTTATGGTTACATTCCCATTAGAGTCTAGTCCATCACCAGCGGAATTAATGGTAATGTTACTATTGTAAAGATTCATTTGAATATCGTTCATTGTTGAGGCAGAATGGACATTACCACCAATATTCTTATCACTTTGTGTCCAGTCAACGGCGTTGATGCCATCATCCGTAGCGACAATTTTAATGTCACTATCTTGAATCGTTATAACTTTTCCTTCGATTCCTTCTTCTGATGACTGAATATCAATATTACTCTTATCAATCCTCAAATTATTAGTGGCATGGATAGCATCTCCCTTGGCATTGATAATCAGATTTGCATTGGTAATCGTGATATTACCTTTATTGATATTCTCTTTAGAGCTCACTGAAATAGCCTTGTTCGGAGCTGTGATTGTTAAAGAACCTGAGCCATTGATAATGAGTTCTGCCGGAGAACTGATGACAGCACCTTTTTGATCGGTAGCTGTATTGGATAGACTGTTATTTGTTTTATTTTCTAAAGTAATAATCAGTCTCGCTTTTTTGCTTTCAGAAATAATGGCTGTGTTAGTGCCGGTCATTGTAACATTATCAAGAATCAACTGTACTTCTGATGACACGGAGTCAGCTATTAGAATTTGGAAATTATCAGATTTTCCTTTAATACGATAAGTTCCTGATTGAGTAATGGTGATTGTTTTATCTGAAATACTAACAGACTGGCTATTGGTCCTTGCTCGGCTGCCATCTAAAATAATATTCCCGCTGTCCTTGATATCTGACTGGGGCTTATCGTCATCTTCAGTAGTATCGCCATTCACTAGATCACCAGAATTCGCATCATAGTAACGTGCTACACCCTCAGCATCGATTACAGAGTCCCCCTTGACTTGTCTGCCATCTTCTCTAAAATAAAGATTTTGTCCAGCTATTTTTTGAGAGCCGGTAACAGGTACACCATCTGGCCCCAAATAATACCAGCTATTATCAAATTGAAGAAAGCGATTGGTCCAAAGTGAACCACTATCTGCATCGTAATAACGACGTTTACCATCAGATTCTTGAACAAAATCTCCTTTAGCTTGCTTGCCTGTCTCAGGATCAAAGTACATGATGTGACCAGCTATTGTTTTAGAACCTCTTACACGAACGCCATCTTTACCATAGTAGAACCAAGAATTATTATCACCTTGGAGAAAAGTGTTTTTGGCTTGTTTACCTGTTTCAGGATCAAAGTACATATCCTGACCTGCTATCTGCTGAGCTCCTCCTACACGTGCACCATCTGCACCATAGTAAAACCACGATTGACCATCATCACCTAGGTGGAAACGGCTTACCCACATTTCACCGCTATGAGCATCAAAGTAGTAAACCTTATTATCGATAGTTGCTTCTCGTCCCTTAACCTGCTTACCATCTGGAGCAAAATACAATTGTTTACCATCAATGGTTTGTAGACCCGTCACATTTTGCCCATTGTTATCGAGATAGTACCAATTGCCTTGACCATCATCTACAAAGGTGTTCTGATAAGGTATACTTGCCGTATCACTTACCTTTTGACTAGTCTCCGTAGATGTATCTTTAGAATCGGGGTCAGCAACAGCCGCCTCGGATTCCCCATCCGCTACTTGAACCGGCCCAACATTATTTCCTGCCTCTGTATCATCAGTTTGATAATTATCTGCTGCTTCTGGAGTAACAGGTGACTGATTTGAACTAACCGCTGTCGGTGTTTCTTGTAAACTATTTTGAGTATCGGTCAATTGAGAAGGCACTGTCACTGTGTCCTGCTGCGCTTCGTCTTTAGAAACGTCATCAGCCTGAACCACACCGGCTGTTCCTATTAGGAAAGCTGCGACAGCAACTGAAACTAAACCAAATTTTAATTTTCGTAAACTATAATGTTCTTTTTTCTCCACTGGTAGAGCAACCTCTTTTCTATTGTTATCTCAACCATTTTAACATAATTTTCCAAGAGATTTTGAACATCTTGACTACAAAATGTTTACAATTAGTAGAATTTTTATAATTTTTCTGATTTTAGGCTTTGCTAAAATAATAATTTTACAATTATGTTTTAATATCGTTACAAAAACCTATTAGAAAAAAATCTAATTAGATCTTCTATCAAAAAAGATTATTTTAAAACTGCCGCCGCAAGGGCTTGTTGAATTTCTACAACATTTCGATCACTCTTAAACTGCAGAACCTCAGCAGGTTCTTCTGCAGAAGAAATCCAAATTTTTAATTCCGCATCTAAATCAAAATGACCAGACGTCTCAACGGTAAAGCGAGAAATTGACGGATAAGGAATTGATTTATAAGAGATTTTCTTTCCTGTCACTCCTTGCTTATCAACGAGAATCAAACGCTTTTCAGTGAAGACAATCAGATCTCTAACCAATACATAAGCCAGCTCAACCTCTTCTCCTGCAATCAAAATGCCTTCCAAATCACGCGCCACTTTACTATTATCTTTTTGTGAAGCATTTCCTATTAAACCTGAAAATAAGCCCATATTGAACCCCTTTTTCTTTCTATTTTACGATATTTATCGCTGCTTTACTATTTGTTCTTGATAAAAGGCAATCTTCTGAGCTAGATTTTCCTTATTTTTAAGCAAAGAAGCAATTTTGTTATCCAAATTTTTAGTATGCTCCTCTAATAATTCTAAACGCTCTCGATAGGTAGTTTCACCTTTCTTGCGTAAATCTGAGTAGATCTTAATATTTTTCAGAGACATACCTGTATTCTTTAAGCGCTTAATAAAAGCTACCCAAGCTAAATCTTGTTCGCTATAAGAACGTCTATTGATCCGATCCCTTCGAGGCTCTAAGAGCTCTTCTTTTTCATAGAAACGCAGAGTATGGATACTAAGCTCGGTCAATCTTGAAAATTCTCCAATTGTATACATGATTTCCTCCTTCTAACTTGACCTAGAGTTAACTCTAGGTTATATAATTATTGTAAATCATCAAAAGGAGGAATACAAGATGATAAAAGACAAACATTATACTTGCATTACTGGAGCAAGTTCTGGTATTGGTGAAGCAGTTGCTCGAGCCTTTGCTAAACGTGGTCACCATCTTATTTTAACAGCTAGACGACAGGAACGCTTAGAAAGTCTGCGTGCTGAATTAGTAGAAGAACATCCACAATTAGATATTGTTCTTAAAGTTTTCGACCTTGCGGATAGTCAGCAAGTTTATGATTTCTATCATAGCTTAAAAGACTATCACATAAGTACCTGGGTCAATAATGCTGGCTTTGGTAATTACAGTAGTGTCGCTCAGCAGGACTTGTCTAAAATATCTCAAATGATCAGTCTAAATATTGAAGCTCTCACTATTCTTTCAAGTCTTTATGCTCATGATTATCAAGATACTAAAGATAGCCAACTCATCAATCTCTCTTCACGCGGTGGTTACATGCTGGTTCCTAATGCTGTCACCTACTGTGCGACCAAATACTATGTCAGTGCTTTTACTGAAGGTTTAGCACTAGAACTCAAACGTCAAAATGCTAACTTACAAGCTAAGGTATTGGCTCCCGCAGCCACTAAAACGGAATTTGGACAAGTCGCAACTGACAATCAAAATTACAACTATGACCAAGCATTTTCTCAATACCACAGCAGTGAACAGATGGCAAACTTCCTCTTAAAACTCTATGATAGCGATGAAATAGTTGGTCTTGTTGATGTCACGGACTTTAGTTTTCATTTATCAGGGCCACTGTTTAAATACTAAAAGGAAATGGGACAAAGATCGGTAAATTGTGATAAAATCGCAATTTCGATTTTGTTATCCTGACTTTTTCTGCACAGTTGATTAGGCAGTCATTTCGTTAATATGGTAAGGCTAGAGCAAAACAAAAGAGGCTGGACCTTTGTCCCAGTCTCTTTTATATTACATCTTCTCTTCTAGCTCTACATCTGGGTATTTGTCTGCAAACCAGCGCAGAGCAAAGTCATTTTCAAAGAGGAAGACAGGTTGATCAAAACGGTCTTTAGCTAGGATATTACGGCTGGAAGACATGCGTTCGTCCAGATCTTCTGGCCTAATCCAGCGAACCGTTTTATTACCCATTGGTGTCATGACAACTTCAGCATTGTATTCACCTTCCATACGGTGCTTGAAAACCTCAAATTGCAGTTGACCAACAGCCCCCAACATATACTCACCGGTTTGATAGTTGGTATAGAGCTGAATAGCTCCTTCTTGGACCAACTGCTCAATCCCCTTATGGAAGGACTTTTGTTTCATAACATTTTTAGCTGCCACCTTCATAAAGAGTTCTGGCGTAAAGGTCGGCAGTGGTTCAAATTCAAATTTATTCTTGCCAACAGTTAAAGTATCGCCAACCTGATAGGTTCCTGTATCGTAAACACCGATAATATCACCGGCGACAGCATTTTCAACATTTTCACGGCTCTCTGCCATGAACTGGGTAACATTGGAAAGCTTGACCCCTTTAGCAGTTCTGGTCAGATTAACTGACATACCGTGTTTAAATTCACCTGAAACGATACGCACAAAAGCAATGCGATCCCGATGGCGTGGATCCATGTTAGCTTGTATTTTAAAGACAAAACCTGAAAAGTCCTTATCAAGTGGATCAACAATCTCCCCTTCAGTCGTCTTATGACCGTGCGGTTCTGGTGCAAACTCTAGGAAGGTATTCAGAAAAGTCTGAACTCCAAAATTTGTCAGAGCTGAACCAAAGAATACTGGCGTCAAATCACCATCTAAAATGGCCTGCTTAGAAAACTCATTACCTGCTTCCTGAAGCAATTCGACATCTTCCTTAACTTGCTCATAGAAAGGGTTGCTAGCAAAGAGCTTATCACCTTCTTCTAAAGAAGCAAAGCGTTCATTACCCTTATAGAGCTCCAAACGCTCATTATAAAGATCATAGAGACCCTCAAAAGCCTTACCCATACCTATAGGCCAGTTCATGGGATAGCTGGCAATCCCCAGCACTTCTTCTAGTTCTTCTAAAAGCTCCAAGGGTTCACGACCGTCACGGTCCAATTTATTGATAAAAGTAAAGACGGGAATATTGCGGTGTTTGACAACCTCAAAAAGTTTCTTGGTCTGAGCCTCAATTCCCTTGGCCGAATCTACAACCATCACAGCTGCGTCCACAGCCATCAAGGTACGGTAGGTATCTTCTGAGAAATCTTCATGTCCTGGCGTATCAAGGATATTGACCCGTTTCCCTGCATAATCAAACTGCATTACAGACGAGGTTACCGAAATCCCTCTTTGCTTCTCAATATCCATCCAGTCTGACTTGGCAAAGGTTCCTGTTTTCTTCCCTTTGACAGTTCCAGCCTCACGCAATTCACCCCCAAAATAAAGCAGCTGTTCAGTAATCGTGGTCTTCCCAGCATCAGGGTGAGAGATGATAGCAAAGGTGCGGCGTTTTTTAATTTCATCTTGTAAAGTCATTGTTCTTCCTTAATTTTTGGTAAATGCTTTTTAATACAACTTTTAAACTGTCTAAAATCTTACATTAGACGGACCCTTGGATCCCAGACATGTAAGAAGCATTGCAATGCTTCTTATTATATCGAAAACAAACTGATTTATCAATCTGAACTCGTCCGAAACAAAGGGGCGTAAGGGAATGCAACTTGATCAGTGTATGGACTGAAAAGGAGTTGAGAGCTCGGTTTAGACTAAGATGCACCAAAATGTACTCACTATCAAGAGCAGATGAGCAAGTAGGTTTCAGAAGGAATACGGAATTCCACTTAAGGAAATGGAAAAATTACTAACATTACCTTATAAGCTCATGTAGCACTACAAGCTCTATGGACTTCTGGTTTTCTTTTTAGGACTTTTTTGAAAGATAGAGACAAGATTGAGAAGGCCTTGAAACTCTCTTAGACTAACTCCAAACTCTAGGCTAACAATCCCATCAGGATCATTAAGGGAAAGGCTTTTGACTTTCGGAAAATGAAAACTTCAAAAAGTATTTGAGCATGATAAACATCAAAAAAAGAAGACCAATCTGATCTTCTCTAGATGTTAGCTGATGCTGATATAGTCCGACGTCATCAAAGAAGCCTAAAATTACTAATTACTCTGGTTTGTAATAAGGGAAAGGGCTATTTTTTCCGATAACGTAGGTCAACTGTGCGGCTTGTGCCTTGTTAAAGGTACGATAAGAAACCACTCCACGTCCCATAGCATTTGATTCAGAAATGAGTATCGAACCGTCTTCTTTCACCTCTTCTACAATGGCGACGTGACCATAAGTACCGTCAGCTCCAGCTTGACCAGGAGCAAAAGATACCGCATAACCTACTTTTGGCTCATGAGTTGTTTCATAACCAGCCTTTAATTGCCAGTCGCCACCATTTCCCATGTAAGGATCAAAACTGTAGCCTAACTCTTTTGCGCGGTTGTAAACATACCAAGTACATTCTCCCCAAGGATAGGTATCAGCAATATATGTGTTTGCATTAATAGCTTTACTTACTGAAAAGCCGTCAGGAACAGCTGCTAGGGTCGTGGCGTTGAGATTACGGAGCTCAGCAGGTATTTCTGGTGTTCCGCCATGTTGATCAATCCAACGATCTAGATCTTGCATGGTTTGCGCACGACGCTTACCAGTGTCTGAAGTATCTGTAAAGTAAACTCCGCCATCTACCACAGAATTGAGCTGACCTGCTGCTAATTTTTTCGCTTTATCATCCTGTACCTTAAAAGTGAGGTTTTTGTTTTTAACAATCGTTTCACTTGTTAACTTACTAATAGCACTTTCATCATTATAATTCTGCGCATTAGAAGGTGAGAAATCAAAAGCTCCATAGCCAAACATATTGGCGCCATTAGAGGCCGCTACTCCTTGTGTCCCTAAAGAACTTTCAGCTATAGCGATAGCAACGATAGCACGAACATCTAGCCCGCTTTTTTTCTCCCACTCCAATAGCTTAGTTCCATTAATACGACGACTATCATAAGCAATACCTGTTGATTGCAAGAAACCATCTAATTGCTCAGCAGTAATACCGTAGCGGTGCGAAAGCAAATTATGTGTATAAGCACTATCACCCGACCAGTGTTCTACATAAGCTACGGAACTAACTGTTGCAGAATCTAGATCACTAGAATCAAAACGACCTGTATCAAATGATAAATTACTGTCAAAACTAGTAGAAAAATTATAATTTGGCCAAGCATAAGCGGACTGATTAGGCCATATTGGTTGATTTAAGTTTGGAGTTGCTGATACTTTCGTTCGCTTACTATCGACTTGTGAGGGGTTTTCAGATTTTGAAGATTGCGATTTATCGCTCTCTTTATTTTTACCACTATCCTTATCAGCATCTAGTTCTGTTTGAGACTCTGAAGGTTTTTTCGATTCATCTTCAGAGTCTTTTGTTGACGAATTTGTTAACTGGGAATTTTCTTGATCAGTTGAAGAAGCAGGAGTTTCTTCTGAAAGCTCTGTCTCTGGTTGTTGATTAGAAGAAGCACTTGTATCATCTTCATCGTTCGAATCTTCGGATGATTTATCTTTCAGCTCATCTTTAGACTCTTCTTCATCATTTGATGAAGAAGAGGAGTCTGAGCTTTTGTCAACCTGATTTGAAGAAGGAGAAGAAGCAGAGTCACTTCCCTCGGCTAATACAGCCACCCCTGACAAATTTGATAATAACAAGACCAATAATAGACTTGCTGTACTTAGCTTATTTTTTTTCACAATTTACACCCTTTTTTGAATAATACAATAAAATTTCCGATAATATTCTAACATAAAATTTCTGTATTTTCTAATTGCATGATTATAATTTACACTGAGCAAACTTATGTTAGGCTTTTGAAGATTACAATGGGTAAAAATACCAAAAATGGACCTCTATAATATCTATTCGAAAAATCTGTCTGAAACCTCTCTCGTTAAGAAAAAATAATCATCACTCTCTTTAAATATTTAGGATTTCAATCAAGTTCTTTATGCCTATCAAGATTTTGGGTGAGCACTTCCCATTTCGGATCTGTTTGCCAATTTTCATCTGAAACAATTTGACTAGCAACCCTCCGAGCTTCCTCTAAAATATTATAGTCTTCTACAATATCAGCCACCTGAAATTCTGGAATGCCCGATTGACGGGTGCCAAATATTTCGCCGGAACCCCGCATTTTTAAATCTTCTTCGGCGAGAACAAAACCGTCTGTTGTTTCACACATGGCTGTCATACGTCTTTTCCCAACTTCATTTTTGGGATTGGCTACCAGAATACAATAAGATTGTTTAGAACCACGGCCGACACGCCCCCGGAGTTGGTGCAGCTGACTGAGACCAAAGCGATCAGCATCCATAATAATCATGACGGTTGCATCAGGAACATTGACCCCGACCTCAATAACAGTCGTGGATACTAATATTTGGGATCTCTTATTCTTAAAATCCTGCATAATTTGTTCTTTTTCATCATTCTTCATCCGTCCGTGCATCAGTTTGATAGCACAATCATCACCAAAAAATGCGACCAATTCTTCATGGAGGGCGACTGCATTTTTTAAATCCAGAGCTTCTGACTCTTCAATCAAGGGCGAAATGACATAGGCTTGAGCACCTTTATCTAATTCTGTTTGGAGCCAAGTCAGCACGGTCTCTAATTGTTCATGCTTAACCCAGCGCGTGATGATAGGTTTGCGCCCAGCTGGCATCTGATCAATAACCGAAACATCCATTTCGCCAAAGGCAGTAATGGCCAGAGTCCGTGGAATAGGTGTAGCCGTCATCATAAGGACATCAGGATTACTTCCCTTTTCACGAAAAATACGGCGCTGATTAACCCCAAAGCGATGTTGTTCGTCTGTAATAACGAGACCTAGCTTATGATACTGAACTGCGTCTTGAATCAAGGAGTGGGTTCCCACAATCATATCGACCGTTCCATCGGCTATTCCTGAAAGGGCTGCACGCTTAACCACAGGTTTCATTCCCGAAGTCAAAAGAACAACATTTAAATCTGGAAAGAGATTGAGCAGACTTTCAAAATGTTGTTGAGCTAAAATTTCGGTCGGTACCATCAGAGCCGATTGCAGACCTGCTGTATAAGCAGCATACATGGCTAAGCTGGCAATGATAGTCTTACCTGATCCAACATCTCCTTGCAGTAGACGGTTCATATGGCGCCCCGATTGCAGATCCTCTAGTATTTCTGTCAGACTAGACTCTTGGGCTTCTGTCAGAGTAAAAGGGAGACTTGATATTTTTTTTCTGATTTTTTCACCATCGTAGGCAATAGCCAAACCATTACTTTCTGCCTTATTTTCAGTTTTCAGCACCTGTAAATTGAGCTGGAAATAGAAGAGTTCTTCAAATTTGATCCGGCGCAGGGCTTGTTTATATTCTGCTAAATCTTTAGGAAAATGCATGGCCCGTACGGCTTCTTGCCTCCCCATGAGGCGGTACTTCTCTAACAGGATAGAAGGAACATTCTCCTCTAATTCTTCCAAAGCTCCACTATCGAAAGCTGATTTGATAGCTTTAATCAAGGAAGTTTGTGATACTCCCTGAGCTACATGATAAACTGGCTGCATATCATCTTCCACCTGAGCTAAAATCTTCATTCCTGTAACAGCTGACTTAGCAGCATCCCATTTACCAAAAACACCAACTTCCTTACCCAGCTCAAGTTTATCAGCCAAGTAGGGTTGATTAAAAAAGCTAACAGCTATGACCGCTTCTCCTTGTTTCATTTTGAAAGAGAGACGATTACGTTTAAAGCCATAGTACTGAACATTAGCAGGCGTGACTAGGGTACCAGTAATCACTGCTTTTTCACCATCTACCAATTCAAAAATAGACTTGGACTTGAAATCCTCATAGCGAAAAGGGTAGTAAAGCAATAAATCTTTAACGATATAGAGACCTAGCTTGGTAAATTTTTCTGCAGTCTTGGGACCAAACCCTTTGAGTGCTGCAATTGGTTCTTGCAATAACATAGATTCATTATAACAAAAAGAACCTTAATCTGACGAATTTCGACACTATAATAATCTGTAATGGGGAGCTCCATCGTCTTATATCTATCTCTGAACATTACTTTAACTCTCATTTCATTTTTTGAGTCGTATCGTCTAGCTGATGGATAATGATATCGCCATTCTTCCTAATATTGAATAAGTTACTTTGGATATCTCCAATTGTATTACTTCTCGAATTGCATCCGCATAATCTTCTGATAGTTTTTCAAACTGTTTGATAAAATCCATATCTATTAAAGATTGTTTTATTTCTGGTTTCAAATCAAACATATTATTCCTCCGTGAATCGTAATGTCACATCATACTCTGATGCAATATCCTTATAGCGTTGGATATCAGGAAGGTCTGCATTATTGGCAGGAACCTCCAAAATGTATTAGTCATCTAGCTCTAATCTGTTTAGTTCATGGAACTGGTTAGAGCAAATCTTAATCTCTCTAGAATATTTTTCTCTAATTTCCGACAAATAGTCTTTATAGATTTTTTCCGAGATTTTATCTAAGCCAGGCCCATCGGCCTGATGGGAAAGGTGAAGCACTTCCGTATCCACGTAAGCCAAATCAGGCGTTCTGATCGAGGATACATCAAAATCAGGAAGCTCTGTCCTAGGGCGGACACCAACTGTACTGCCTTTCTGCTCCCCTAGGATGGGCAGCGTCCACATAGAGACCTCTAAGGCCAATACCCAAACCATGAATAGGTTACACTAAACTAGACAGAATTTATAAAGTGTTCTACACTAAAAGAAATCCTAAAGGAGACT
>NZ_JBHSAC010000022.1:0-8605 GCF_042649885.1 Streptococcus dentapri
CTCCTGTTTCTAGTTTACTAGATTTCAACAGGAGTGTTTTTCTTCTGTCTCATGTTAGGGGGGCAGTGCCATTCTCGGGCTTTTTTATATCTTCTTGTAAAAAGATTGATTAGCTTACTTTTAGGCAAAGATGATAATCTTGTACTTTAGATTGATATTATGGTAGAATAAATTGATAAAAATGTGAGAGGTAGCAAGATGACTGTAAAAATTAATACAAAAGATGGTCAAATTGAGCTATCTGACGATGTTATTGCAACAGTTGTTGGTGGCTCAGCGACGGAAATTTTTGGTGTTGTAGGAATGGCGAGCAAAAGTACCATTAAGGATAATTTTCAAGCTCTACTTCGCAAAGAAAATTATTCTAAGGGTGTTGTTATAAAATCATTAGAAGAAGGCATTACAGTCGATGTCTATACCGTCATGAGTTATGGTGTTAGGATTAGCGAAGTCTCTAAAAATATTCAGGAACGTGTTAAATTTAATCTTGAAAATCAACTTGGCATTCATGCTAATGTTGTCAATGTTTATGTTCAAAATATCAAAGTTGTAGGAGAAGATTAGTGTCAAATATTACAACAAGCTTATTCCAGGAAATGGTGCAGGCGGCTGCAACTCGTCTTGGCAATCAAGCCGAATATGTGAACTCATTAAATGTTTTCCCAGTTCCTGATGGAGATACAGGGACTAATATGGGAATGACTATGGATAATGGTGCCAAGGCGGTAGCTGACCAACCTGCTACGACTGTCGGTGAAGTAGGTCAAATTCTATCTAAGGGACTTTTAATGGGGGCTCGTGGAAATTCAGGAGTTATTACATCACAGCTGTTCCGTGGCTTTGGACAGGCTATCAAAGATAAAAAAGAGTTAGATGGCAAATCTCTGGCAGAAGCTTTTCAATCGGGAGTTGAAGTAGCCTATAAGGCAGTTATGAAACCTGTTGAAGGGACTATTCTTACGGTATCGCGGGGTGCCGCTACTGCAGCTCTTAAAAAGTCTGAATCAAGCGATGATGCACTTGAAGTGATGAAAGCAGCTTTAGAAGGTGCTAAAGCTGCTCTAGCTAAGACGCCAGATATGTTGCCGGTTCTGAGAGAAGTTGGTGTTGTGGATTCTGGCGGTCAAGGTCTGGTTTTCATTTATGAAGGTTTCTTATCCGCCTTGACAGGTGAATACATTGCTTCTGAAGAATTTCAGGCAACACCAGCTAACATGACGGAGATGATTAATGCAGAACATCATAAGTCAGTTGCTGGTCATATCGCTACTGAGGATATTACTTTTGGTTACTGTACTGAAATCATGGTAGCCTTAAAACAAGGGCCTACCTATATTAAAGATTTCGATTACGAGGAATTTCAATCCTATTTGAGTGGGTTGGGGGACTCTCTCTTAGTCGTTAATGACGATGAGATCGTTAAGGTGCACGTCCACACAGAAGATCCTGGCTTGGTGATGCAAGAGGGACTGAAATATGGTGCCCTTGTTAAAGTTAAAGTGGATAATATGCGCAACCAGCATGATGCTCAAGTGCAAAAAGAAGTGACACAAACGATAACTGCTTCAACAGCTCCTATCAAGGAATTTGGCCTTATTGCCGTTGTTGCTGGCCAAGGCTTAGCAGATATTTTTAAATCACAGGGTGTCGATTATATTATTTCTGGCGGTCAGACTATGAATCCTTCTACCGAGGATATTGTACAGGCTATAGAATCGGTCAATGCTAAAAATATTATTATTTTACCTAATAATAAAAATATTTTTCTAGCAGCTCAATCTGCAGCAGAAGTAGTTGATATTCCAGCAGCAGTTATTGAAAGTCGAACAGTCCCACAAGGCTTGACGAGTTTGTTAGCTTTTAATCCTGAAGATAAGCTGGAAGACAATGTTGCAGCGATGTCAAGTAGCCTTTCGGAAGTTATTAGCGGCAGTGTGACTGTAGCTGTACGTGATACAAGTATTGATGGACTTGAAATTCATAAGGATGATATCCTTGGAATGGTTGATGGTAAAATTTTAGTATCAAATCCAGATATGGAAACAGCTCTATTCGCAACTTTAGAGCAAATGATTGATGATGATAGTGAAATTGTGACCTTCTATATTGGCGAAGATGGTGATCGAGGATTAGTGGAAACAGTTGCCAAGCAATTAGCAGCTCAATACGAAGATATTGAGACTGAAATTCATCAAGGAGATCAACCAGTTTATCCATACTTAATGAGTGTTGAATAGAATTCCAAGAAAGGCTTGAGGTCAATGGATTTCAAGCCTTTCCTTTACTCTTAAAAAGAAAACGCTTTTTTAAACGAGTAAGGCTTGCAATATTCTGGGAAAGTGTTATCATAGATTCAAGCTGTTTGAATTTTTTGAAAATTCGACAAAGATCAAAAGAAGGAGGGAATATGGATAAAGTTCAATTAGAACAAGCTAAAACTGGATCTGATTTACTATTGGATACTTTAGTGGATTTAGGGATTACGACTATTTTCGGTTATCCAGGTGGTGCAGTTTTACCTCTATATGATGCTATTTATCAACATGATGATATCAATCATATTTTGGCTCGTCATGAACAAGGGGCCTTGCATGAAGCAGAGGGCTTTGCGAAATCTACCGGTAAAATTGGTGTTTCGGTTGTCACTAGTGGTCCCGGTGCGACAAATGCAATCACTGGTATTGCAGACGGTATGAGTGACAGTGTTCCTATGTTGGTATTCACAGGTCAGGTAGCCACGCCGGGGATTGGTAAAGATGCTTTTCAAGAAGCAGATCTTGTTGGTGTTACCATGCCAATCACTAAATACAATTACCAAGTGCGTGATGCAGCAGATATTCCTCGCATTGTTACTGAGGCTTTCCATATTGCGACAACGGGCCGTCCAGGTCCAGTTGTGATTGATTTACCAAAGGATATTTCGGAAACCAAGGTGACGAGTTATAATGATCCTACTGTAAGTCTGCCAAGTTATCAACCAACAGTATCACCTAATGTGCTTCAAGTTAAAAAAATATTGAAACAGTTGAAGAAAGCTAAGAAACCTTTGATTATTGCCGGTGGCGGTGTCAACTACGCTGGTGCTTCAAAGGAATTGATAGCTTTTGCAGAGCGTTACAATGTTCCTGTCGTATCGACTTTGTTGAGCTTGGGAGTTATACCTACTGAGCACCCTCTATCTTTGGGAATGGGAGGGATGCACGGTTCTTATGCTTCTAACATGGCCATGACGCACAGTGATTTTATGATTAACTTCGGGTCACGTTTTGCTGACCGGTTGACAGGAAATCCAAAAACTTTTGCTAAGGATGCTGTTGTGGCCCATGTTGATATTGACCCGGCAGAGATTGGTAAAGTAGTTCAAACGGAGATACCAGTTGTTGGTGACGCTAAAGAAGCTTTGAAACTTTTATTGGCAGAAGAAACAGTCCGAACTCGCCACGATAATTGGACGCAAGAGGTTTTAGGGAATAAGTCCAAAGCGCCTTTCAGTTATCGTTTTGATGAAAACATTATCAAACCGCAACAGGCGATTGAAATAATCGGTAAGTTAACCAAGGGTGCTGCAATTGTAGTTACGGATGTTGGTCAACATCAGATGTGGGCAGCCCAATTTTATCCTTATAAAAATGAGCGGCAATTGATTACCTCTGGTGGTTTAGGAACTATGGGCTTTGGTATTCCTGCAGCGATTGGGGCAAAACTTGCGAATCCCGACAAGGAAGTTATTCTCTTTGTTGGGGATGGTGGCTTCCAGATGACCAATCAAGAGTTGGCTATTCTTAATGGCTACGGTTTGCCAATCAAAGTAGTTTTGATTAACAATCACTCTCTTGGAATGGTACGTCAGTGGCAAGAATCCTTTTATGATGAGCGTCGTAGTCAGTCAATCTTTGATGATGAACCAAATTTCCAGCTACTAGCAGAGGCCTATGGAATTGCGCATTATCAGTTCTCTGATCCTAACAGCTTAGAAAAAGATTTAGAGGTCATTACTGAGAAAAAACCGATGCTGATTGAGGTCAATATTTCCAATCGCGAACATGTTTACCCAATGGTTCCATCTGGGAAATCCAATGCTGAAATGTTGGGGGTGACTTTTAATGCGTAGAATGTTAGCAGCTAAACTTCATAACTCAACAGGTGTTCTTAATCGCTTTACTGGTGTTCTGCTACGCAGACAGGTCAATATCGAATCGATTTCAGTTGGTCATACAGAAGAAGAAAATGTTTCCCGTATTACCATTATTATTGATGTTGATAGCCTAGAAGAAGCCGAACAAATTATTAAACAACTTAATCGTTTAATTGACGTTGTTCGTGTAAGAGATATCACGGATATTCCTCATTTAGAGCGAGAAGTTATTCTGGTAAAGGTAGCAGCCCCTGCTCATAAGCGGGCAGAAATTTTAGCGGTTATCCAGCCTTTCCGTGCTAGTGTTATCGATGTTGGCTTGAAGTCTATTACAATTCAAGTGACGGGTGATGCCAGCAAACTCGATGCTCTGCTACGGGTCATCCAGCCTTACGGTATCCAAAAGATTGCTCGTACGGGTGCAACAGGTTTTTCACGAGATTTATCCTAAAAATGTCGTTAACTAATGTTGACTTTTGCTTAATAGCAAATAATAAATAATATTTTATAGAAAAGAGAGTACTTAATTATGCCAGTAACAATGGAATACGAAACCGATGTAAAAGTAGACGCACTTACAGGTAAAAAGATTGCCGTTATAGGCTATGGATCACAAGGTCATGCTCACTCACAAAACTTGCGTGATTCAGGATACGATGTAATTATAGGTGTGCGTCCTGGTAAATCATTTGATAAAGCCAAAGAAGATGGTTTTGATACTTACGAAGTTGCTGAAGCAACTAAATTGGCAGATGTTATCATGATTTTGGCACCAGATGAAATTCAAGCAGATCTCTATGCTAATGACATTGCTCCAAATCTTGAAGCTGGTAACGCTCTCGGATTTGCTCATGGATTTAATATTCGTTTCGAATATATCAAAGCTCCAGAAGATGTTGATGTCTTTATGTGTGCACCAAAAGGTCCCGGGCACCTCGTTCGTCGTACATACACTGAAGGTTTTGGTGTGCCAGCACTTTATGCCGTTTACCAAAATCCTACAGGAAATGCTAAGGATATTGCTATGTCTTGGTCTAAAGGTGTTGGTGCCGCCCGTGTTGGTCTCCTTGAAACAACCTTCAAAGAAGAAACTGAAGAAGATCTATTCGGGGAACAGGCTGTACTTTGTGGTGGTTTAACTGCTCTTATTGAAGCTGGTTTTGAAGTCCTTACTGAAGCAGGTTATGCTCCAGAATTAGCTTACTTTGAAGTTCTTCATGAAATGAAATTGATTGTTGACCTCATCTATGAAGGTGGCTTCAAGAAAATGCGTCAGTCTATTTCAAATACAGCTGAATTTGGTGATTATGTATCAGGTCCACGTGTCATTACAGAACAAGTAAAAGAAAACATGAAGACTGTTCTTGCTGATATCCAATCAGGTAAATTTGCACAAGAATTTGTAGATGACTTCAAATCTGGTCGTCCGCGTCTTGAAGCTTATCGCAAAGAAGCTGCAGACCTTGAAATCGAAAAAGTTGGGGCAGAACTTCGTAAGGCAATGCCATTCGTTGGTCAAAATGATGATGATGCTTTCAAAATCTATAACTAATTCCATAAATCTGGATAGGCAAAAAAGCAGGACTTTTGTTCCAGCTTTTTTGTTTTGCTCTCACTTTACCAGATTGAAAGGGTTGATTGGCAGTTCATATCCCTTACTAGGTAAGTGATCAAGGGCATCCAATCAACTGTGCAAAAAGGCGAAGCGACAAACTCGAAATTGCAATTTTATCACAATTTACCGATTTTTGTCCCGCTCTCTTTCTATTTTCAGGATGTATAATATAGATAGAAACAAACCTTTAAAAATCCCATGAAAATGTTATAATAAACAGGACTATATTAAACGGAGAATTACTTTATGACTTTCTACGACCATAAAAAAATTGAAAAAAAATGGCAGCAATTTTGGGCTGACAATCATACCTTTAAGACGGGAGCAGATACTTCAAAGCCTAAATTTTATGCGCTTGATATGTTTCCATATCCGTCTGGTGCAGGGCTTCACGTAGGTCATCCAGAAGGTTATACAGCAACAGATATTCTCAGTCGTTATAAACGTGCCCAAGGATATAATGTTCTTCATCCTATGGGGTGGGATGCCTTTGGTTTGCCTGCGGAGCAATATGCGATGGATACAGGTAATGATCCGGCTGAATTCACCTCTCAGAATGTTGCTAACTTTCAACGTCAGATTAATGCTCTTGGTTTTTCTTATGATTGGGATCGTGAAATCAATACTACTGATCCTAATTATTATAAATGGACTCAATGGATTTTCACTAAACTTTATGAAAAAGGCCTTGCTTATGAGGCAGAAGTTCCTGTAAACTGGGTGGAAGAGTTAGGGACAGCGATCGCTAATGAGGAAGTACTTCCGGATGGGACTTCTGAACGTGGTGGCTATCCAGTTGTCCGTAAACCTATGCGTCAGTGGATGCTTAAAATTACAGCTTATGCAGAACGTTTGCTGGAAGATTTGGATACAGTAGACTGGCCGGAGTCTATTAAGGATATGCAGCGCAACTGGATTGGAAAGTCGACGGGTGCCGATATTACTTTTAATATAAAGGATACAGACAAGGCTTTCACAGTCTTTACTACTCGTCCAGATACCTTATTTGGTGCGACTTATGCTGTTTTAGCACCGGAACATGATTTGGTAGATAGCATTACTAGCCCAGAGCAAACTCAAGCTGTTGCAGAGTATAAACGTCAAGCCAGCTTGAAGTCAGACTTGACACGCACGGATCTAGCTAAAGAAAAGACAGGAGTCTGGACTGGTAGTTACGCCATTAATCCAGTCAATGGCAAAGAAATCCCGATCTGGATTGCTGATTATGTGCTTGCTAGCTATGGAACAGGGGCTATTATGGCTGTTCCCGCTCACGACGAACGCGACTGGGAATTTGCTAAGCAGTTTAATCTAGCTATTATTCCAGTCCTTGAAGGCGGTAATGTTGAAAAAGAAGCCTACACAGAGGATGGCGTCCATATCAATTCGGATTTCCTCAATGGTCTCAATAAAGAGGAGGCAATTGCTAAAATTATTGATTGGCTAGAAGAACATCAAGTGGGGAACCAAAAAGTTACCTATCGCCTTCGTGACTGGCTCTTTTCTCGCCAACGCTATTGGGGTGAGCCGATTCCAATTATTCATTGGGAAGATGGCACGAGCACGGTAGTCCCAGAAAAAGATCTTCCGCTTGTTTTACCAGTGACAAAAGATATCCGTCCTTCTGGGACAGGCGAATCTCCCCTAGCTAACCTGACTGATTGGCTGGAAGTTACTCGTGAAGATGGTGTTAAGGGGCGTCGGGAAACGAATACTATGCCGCAATGGGCTGGCTCAAGTTGGTACTATCTTCGTTACATTGATCCACACAATGATGAAAAAATAGCAGATGAGGACCTTCTCAAACAATGGTTACCAGTTGATATATATGTAGGTGGTGCTGAGCACGCAGTACTTCACTTGCTCTACGCACGTTTCTGGCATAAGTTCCTTTATGATCTAGGTGTTGTGCCAACCAAAGAGCCCTTCCAAAAACTCTTTAATCAAGGGATGATTTTGGGAACAAGCTATCGCGATAGCCGTGGAGCGCTTGTGGCTACAGACAAGGTTGAAAAACGTGACGGAGCCTTCATTAGTATCGAAACTGGAGAAGAACTTGAACAAGCGCCGGCTAAAATGTCTAAGTCATTGAAAAATGTAGTTAACCCAGATGATGTTGTTGAGCAATATGGTGCTGATACCCTTCGTGTTTATGAAATGTTTATGGGTCCATTAGATGCTTCTATCGCTTGGTCTGAAGAAAGTCTGGAAGGTTCACGTAAATTCCTTGATCGTGTTTATCGTCTGATTACCACCAAGGAAATTTCTGAAAACAATAATGGCGATTTAGATAAGGTTTACAACGAGGTCGTTAAAACTGTAACTGAACACCTCGAGGCCATGCGCTTTAACACTGCTATTGCGCAATTAATGGTCTTTGTCAATGTAGCAAATAAGACAGATAAACTCTATGAAGCTTATGCTAAAGGATTTGTTCAATTATTAGCACCTTTTGCTCCTCACTTATCTGAAGAATTGTGGCAGTTCCTAACACAATCTGGAGAATCACTATCTTATGTTTCATGGCCAACGTGGGATGAAAGTAAGTTAGTTGAGAATGAGATTGAAATTGTTCTTCAAATTAAAGGGAAGGTCAAGGCTAGAGTTATGGTGGCGAAAGATCTTTCTAGGGAAGAGCTCCAAGAAATCGCCATGACTAATGATAAGATTATTACAGAAACAGCTGGTAAAGAAATAATAAAAGTTATTGCGGTACCAAATAAACTGGTCAATATTGTCATTAAATAAACCATCTCCCAAAAAAGATCTTCCAAGAAGATCTTTTTTCAAACCCCTAAAAAAGTTTGAAAAAGATATTGACAAGGCTTTCTGAGTTTGATAGAATAAATAAGCTG
>NZ_JBHSAC010000023.1:0-19300 GCF_042649885.1 Streptococcus dentapri
ATCGAAAGTTTTGGGCTAGAGGCTACTATGTTAGTACCGTTGGACTGAATGAAAAGACAGTTGCGAAATATGTTCGCGAGTAAACAACTAATCTGGGAGATTAGTTGTTCAATGACATCGCACTTGATTCTTGAGTGTCAAAGAGTATGAAGATCCATTTTCAGATGGCAGTTTTAGAACGAGATAAAAGCCCGTTGTTACGGGCATTAGTCAAGTAATTATAGCACTAACCTGAACGAAGTTCAGCGAACGTCTTTAGACGTCGCTGGAGAGAAACGGCTTATAGCCGGTGTACAAGCCACCCGTTTTCACGGGTGGTTATAACTTGCTCTAGCTTTACCAGATTAATGAAAGGACTAATCAACCGTGTAGAAAAAGTCAGGACGATAAAATCAAAATTGTGATTTTATCACAATTTACTGACTTGTCCCACACTCTTTTTTTGGCTGACTTACGGATAGAAAGATAGGAGGTAATTATGTATACGGTTGAAATTCAAGAAGAAGCAATGCGCCCGAGGGAGCGTTTAGCCAAGCTAGGGGCGGAGCAACTCAGCAATCAGGAATTGCTGGCAATTTTATTAAGAACAGGTACTAAACAGAAGCATGTCCTCACTTTGGCGAATACCATTTTAGAAAGTGTTGGCAGCCTAGAGGATTTTCGTTCTCTGTCTCTGGAAGAGTTGCGTTCCATTACAGGAATAGGCAAGGTCAAGTCAATTGAAATAAAAGCCATGCTGGAATTTGCCAAGAGAGTCAATCAAACAGTAGGTGGAAAATCTGAAAGAATTATTTCTAGTGATCGTTTGGCTAGGAAAATGATGGAAGAGCTGCGAGATAAACGGCAGGAGCATCTGGTGGCACTTTATCTAGATACTCAAAATCGTTTGATTAAGCAACAGACGATTTTTATCGGTAGTGTTCGTCGTTCTATCGCAGAACCTAGGGAAATTTTGCATCATGCCTGTAAATATATGGCAACTTCCCTGATTGTTGTGCATAATCATCCTTCTGGTGAGACCGATCCTAGTCACCATGATATTAGTTTTACGAAAAAAATAAAACGATGCTGTGAAGATTTAGGAGTGGTATTCCTAGATCACATCATCGTTGGGTCAGATCATTATTATAGCTTTCGTGAAGAAACAGATTTTATTGTTTAGAGTTCATTGACAAAGTAATCAAAGAGTTCTTGGTCAGCCTGACGGTTTCCAATCAGTAATTCAGGATGCCATTGGACACCGAGAAAGTGAATATCTGGATGATTAGATTGTACCGCCTCAATAGTATTGTCATAAGGATCTTCAGCAATCACATCCAAGAAGGGAGACAGCTCTTTTATGCTTTGGTGATGGAAGGAATTGATAGCAGTTTTATGACCGTAGATTTGGGCTAGCTTACTATCTTCCTTAACTGTCATATCATGGTAAAGATAGTCAGAAGGTTTATCTTGCCAATGATTCTCAATATCCTGATTGAGGTTGCCACCTAGAGCAACATTCATCAGCTGTGTACCCCGACAGACAGAGAAGATAGGTTTTTCCTGACGTATAGCTTCATCAATAATGGCAAATTCAAAGACATCACGTGAGTACAGAAAATCATCATCGGTAGCTTCATTGTCTTCATGGTAAAATTCAGGGGTTACATTTTGACCGCCGATGAGCAAGATTTTGTCAACCATCGAGACATAAAGTTTAGCTTCTTCAACTGTGCCAATCGGCAGCAAAAGGGGAATCCCACCAGCCTTTTTGACACCTTGGACAAAGCCAGTAGGGGCATAACTCCAAGGAATATCATCGGTGGGATTAGGCCTTTCATTTGTTGTAATACCAATAATAGGTTTTCTCAGCATGAAAATCCTCCTAATGATCCTGATTCATAAAATAAAGTAGGGTTTGAAGTTCGCTGGTTAAATCAACATATTGAACAAAAACGCCCCTGGGGAGATTGAGGTTGACAGGAGAAAAGCTCAAGATTCCCTTGATACCAGCCTTAACTAAGAGATTGGCAACCTCCTGTGCTTTAAGGCTGGGAACTGTTAAAATAGCGGTGTGACAGTCAGATCCCTCAAGCCTTTCTTTGATGGTAGAGATACCATAGATTGGAATGCTATCGTCTGTCTTGGTGCCGACAAGTTCATTATCATCGGTATCAAATGCCATAATAATCTGCATTTTATTACGCTCATGGAAACGATAGTGGAGCAATGCCCTTCCCATATTACCGCACCCTACCAAAGCGACATTGGTGATAGAATGATCATTGAGAATATCTGCGAAGAAGTCCATTAGTTTTTTGACATCGTAACCAAAACCGCGCCGTCCTAATTCTCCAAAATAGGAGAAGTCGCGACGAACAGTTGCAGAGTCAATCCCAATAGCTTCGGCTATCTGCTTAGAACTAGCTTTTTCAATATTTTCGGCATGAAAACGCTTAAAAGTGCGGTAGTAGAGCGATAAACGTTTGGCTGTCGCCCTTGGAATAGATTTATCAATGCTCATCTCTCTATCCTCCCTAATAAATAATTTCCTATTAGTTATTTTAGAACAAGTTTGTGAAAACTGCAACAAAATAGTGATAAAAAAATCCTATTGAAATATAGGATTTTTTTATCTAAGTAAGGCTCAATCAACTTTCTTCCTTGGTAAAAATATCTCGTTCTACCAAGCTATCCATAAGGAAATAGAACTTATCCTGAATAATGTTCATCTTATCGGATTTAAAGATATTGACTAAGCGAAGACCAGACTGATCTGTAATACTTAATTTGAATGAACTAAGGTCCTTATTGATTATAATTTTGACAGGAAAACCATTCCCTGAATTTGGAACTTCCTCCAAGAGGCGGTTGAATTCATAATGCCCCAACTTGTTTTCAACAAAAGTTGTATCACGTAGGGTATATTTTTTAATAGCTGGACTGATAGTATAACTATACTTGCAATCGTCCAAATGGATTGTTTTTTCAAAAGCCATAATGTTTATCCTATAATTTCTTTTAATTTGGTTGCTAATTGTTTCAGTTCTTGGCTGGTATTTAGCTCTGAGAGACTGATACGAATAGACTCTTTGAGCCTCGGTGAATCAGTACCATAGAGGGCACTCAAGACATGGCTAGGGTCGACTGTACCAGCAGTACAGGCTGATCCGGTTGAAACGGCAAAACCTGCTAGATCTAGTTGTGTTAAAAGGAGTCCGTTGTCAATGCCAGGGAAACCGATGCTGATGACCTGAGGTATGGTTTGCTCACTGCCATTGAGATAGTAATCCATGGCTTCTAATTCACTAAAAAAGTCTGAGCGAAGTTGCCCCACCTTCTGGGTATTAGCTTCTAGATTCTGCTCACTTTCCTTGAGTGCATGTGCCATGCCCGTGATACCAATCATATTTTCGGTGCTGGCTCGGCGTTTAATTTCTTGCTCACCACCATGTAGGAGACTATCCATGTGATGAGGTTGGGTAAATAAGAATCCTACTCCCTTAGGCCCATGAAATTTATGGGCAGAAGCTGATAGAAAGTCAACGCCCAGTTCTTCGGGATGGATTTCCATTTTGCCGATTGCCTGAACTGCATCTACGTGGAAGACTGCTTGATGATTGGCCAACAGTTTACCGAATTCAGCAATTGGTAAAAGATCACCAGTTTCATTGTTAGCAAACATAGTACTGACTAGAATCGTATCATCTCGTAAGGCTGACTTAAGTGAAGCAGGTGTAATTTTCCCTTCCTGATCCGGCTGAAGATGGGTCACCTCAAAACCGAAGCGCTTTTCCAGATAGTCCATGAGACGCAGTACCGAATGGTGTTCAATAGCAGTTGTAATCAGATGTTTTCCCTTGTCTTGATTGGCCAAAGCATAGCCTTGAATAGCCATATTATTGCTTTCAGTACCACCGGATGTAAAAATAATATTTTTAGGTTGGGTTGCTAAAATTTTAGCAATAGTAAAACGGTTATCCCGTAGAAGATGATTGGCTTTTCGTCCGTAGCTATGAAGGCTGGATGGATTGCCAAAATTCTCGGTCATGACTGTCGTCATAGATTCGATAACACCTGGGGTCAAAGGAGTTGTCGCAGCATTATCGAGATAAATCATAATTAGTCCTCGTTTGAAGTATAGGTAAAGAGTGGGCTGAGTGGTTGATGATTATGAATACGGGTAATGGCCTTACCGATCAAATCACTAGCTGAAATATAGCTCACATTACTGCTGATGCGTTCTTTAGTGGCAACAGAATCGGTTATCAAAATTTCCTTGATTGGAGCCACCTCCAAAATATCGGCCGCTCCCCCGGCAAAGAGACCATGACTAGCAACAGCATAAATCTCAGAAGCCCCTTCACGTTCAACAATCTTAGCAGCTTCAGCGAAGGTCTTACCGGTATTTAGAATATCATCGATTAGGATGGCTTTCTTGCCAGCAACCTCACCAATAATATAGCCTTCTTCACGATTGGCATCATCTTGATCATAGTCAATGATAGCAATCGGAGCATCGAGGTATTCAGCTAGACTACGAGCACGTTTGATACCTGAATTCTTGGGGCTGACGACCACAACATCTGAACCCGTCAAGCCCATATGAATATAGCGATCGGCAAAAAGTGGAACAGTGAAAAGATTATCAACAGGGATATCAAAGAAGCCTTGCACTTGGACAGCATGAAGGTCCAGAGTTAAAATTCGATCGACTCCGGCCTTAACCAACATATTAGCAACAAGTTTAGCAGTGATTGGTTCTCGTTGTTGAGCAATGCGATCCTGACGTGCATACCCAAAATAAGGCATGATAACATTGACCGAATTAGCACTGGCACGTTTACAAGCATCAATCATGATGAGCAGCTCCCAAAGATTGTCATTGACCGGAAAGCTGGTGGATTGGATGATATAAATGTCAAAGCCACGCACACTTTCCTCAATGTTAATCATGATTTCCCCATCGGAAAATTGTCTGGAAGATAATTTGCTGAGCTTAATGCCAGTAACTTTAGAAATTTTCTCTGCAATTGGGGCGTTAGAGGTCAATGCGAACAGTTTTGGGGTGCTACTTTCTACCATGATTGAATGGCTCCTTTATTAACTTGATATTTCTTATTGTACCAAAAAAGGCTGAAACTTTCAGCCTTTTCTTCCGATGAAATTAATCTTTGATATTTAAGGTTGAGCAAAAACGAGCAACTTTACTTTTAGCGTATTTGAGCTCAATTCCTTGTTCAACTAAGAAGGCCTCAAAATCTGCCTTTCCTTTATCGGCATCTTTAACTTCCAACTCTAATTCATAGTCGATACGGCTGGCGTAATTGTTTTTATCCAAAGCCATGAGGCCAATGGCAGTTTGTTTTTCGCGGCGGATGGTTGTCAGATGTCCTAGATTTTTGAGTTTGGAGCAGTCAACTCCGCTTTGGCGGATCAAATCACTGATGACATTATCAGGGAAATCGCAGGTTGAGGTAATGATGGCGCGTGCCTGATCGCGGGTCAGTTCAATATTGTGTTCCAATGTTCCCACCTTTTTTGGAATCTTGAGTGTCATTTCGGCTCCCTTGTCAAAAGTACGGATTCTAAGAGAGAGGTGATGTTTACGCATGGAATAGTCGTCCGTATCGAAATAATAATTGGTCTGAGTGATAGGAGCAATATGAGAAAACAAGGATTCCATGCGATTAAATTCTGCCTTATTAAGCATGGTCTTGTACTCAATTTCCAAATGATTCATCTTGCTTTTCCTTTATAAGCCTTTTTGTGATATAATGGTACTTAAATCAATTCTATAAAAAAGCAAGATTTTTTACAAGGTTTGACTGTAAAATATCTTAAAAAAACAGGAGTTCGTAATAAAGCTAGATATGGAATGGGAAACCTTTTTAGACCCCTATATTCAGACTGTTGGTGAATTAAAGATTAAATTTCGCGGTATCCGCAAACAATTTCGCAAACAGAACCGCCATTCTCCAATTGAATTTGTCACAGGTCGCGTAAAACCTGTTGAAAGTATTAAAGAAAAGATGCACTTGAGAGGAATTAAAGAAGAGCATCTCGCTGAAGACATGCAGGATATTGCAGGTGTTCGCATTATGGTCCAATTTGTCGATGATGTTCAGGAGGTTCTGGATTTGATTCGGCATCGTCAGGATATGCGTATTGTGCAGGAAAGAGATTATATCAACAATCGCAAGGCAAGCGGCTATCGGTCTTATCACGTTATTATTGAGTACCCGGTGGATACAATTATTGGCCAAGAAAAGGTTTTGGCTGAGATCCAAATTCGGACTTTGGCCATGAATTTCTGGGCAACTATCGAGCATTCCTTAAATTATAAGTACAAGGGTGATTTTCCTGAAGAAATCAAGCAGCGTTTGGAGATAACCTCGCGCATTGCCCGCGAATTAGATGAAGAAATGCGTAAGATTCGCGATGATATCAAGGAAGCTCAGCTTTTATTTGATGCAGAAAATAGAAAACTTAGTGATGGTGTAGGAAATAGTGATGACACAGATGAATTATACAGGTAAGTCTAGAGTAGCTATTATTGCTAATGGTAAGTACCAGAGCAAGCGTATCGCATCGAAAATTTTTAGTGCGCTGAAACATGATCCTAATTTTTATCTTAGCAAGGACAATCCAGATATTGTTATTTCTATTGGTGGTGATGGGATGCTCTTATCCGTCTTTCATATGTATGAAAAAGCCTTGGATAAGGTGCGCTTTGTGGGAATTCATACAGGTCATCTTGGATTCTATACGGATTACCGTGACTTTGAAGTTGATGAATTTTTAAAAAATTTACGCTTGGATAGGGGTGAAAAAATTTCCTACCCTCTTTTGCGCGTGACTGTTACCACAGCTGATGGTCGGATCGTGACTGCTCGCGCGTTGAATGAAGCGAGTTTGCGCCGTATTGAAAAAACGATGGTGGCCGATGTAGCCATCAATGGGACCCAACTTGAGCGTTTTCGTGGTGATGGCATTACTGTATCTACTCCAACGGGGAGTACAGCTTATAATAAATCCATCGGTGGGGCTGTCTTACATCCAACGGTAGAGGCCTTTCAGATGACAGAAATTGCCAGTCTCAACAATCGTGTCTATCGAACCTTGGGAAGTTCTATTATTATTCCTAAAGGTGAAACCGTTACTATTGAGCCTAAGCGTGTGGGTTCGTATACGGTTTCGATTGACAATAAATCTTTTAGCTATCGCAATGTCGCTAAGATGGAATTTTTCTTGGATGATAAAAAAATTAGTTTTCTGTCAACTCCCAGCCATATTGGTTTCTGGGAGAGGGTTAAGGATGCTTTTATCGGTGAGGTGGACGAGTGAGGTTTGAATTTGTAGCCGATAGACGCTGTAAGGTAAAAACTTTTCTAAAGGGTCATGATGTTTCGAAAGGGTTGTTGGCTAAGATTAAATTTAAAGGTGGTAATATTTGGGTAAATGGCATTGAACAAAATGCCATTTATTTATTGGAGGTTGGTGATAAAGTTACCATCGATATTCCCAATGAAATTGATTTAAATCAAGGGTTGCTCCCCGTTAAATACGATCTCGCTATTATCTACGAAGATGAGCATTTTTTGGTGCTTGATAAGCCTTATGGCTATGCTAGTATTCCCAGTGTCCTCCACTCGAATACGATGGCCAATTTTGTAAAAGCCTACTACTTAGAGCAGAATTATCCCAATCAACAGGTGCATATTGTGACTCGCTTAGATAAGGATACTAGTGGGTTGATGCTTTTTGCTAAACATGGCTATGCTCATGCGCGTATGGACAAACAGCTGCAAGCCAAGATGATTGAGAAGCGTTACTATGCTCTGGTTGAAGGAGAAGGAGAGCTTGAAAATAGTGGTGAAATCATTGCTCCTATTGCACGTGATGAAGATAGTATTGTGACTCGTCATGTTCATCCATCGGGGAAATATGCGCATACTAGCTATTGTATTATAGAGCGTTTTGGTCATGTTAAATTAGTTGATATCAAACTCCAAACCGGCCGTACTCATCAGATTCGTGTGCACTTTGCCCATATCGGCCAACCCTTGCTGGGGGATGATTTGTATGGTGGTTCTATGAATTATGGGATTGAACGTCAGGCCCTGCATTGTCATTCTCTAAGTTTTATAAATCCCTATACGGGAAAGAAGATGGAATTTGCCTCTGGCTTGACAGATGATTTTGAAAACGTTATCATGAATTTGCAAACTAAATAGAATAGAAGGTTAATCCCATTATGATACGCAGTTTATTTGGTGAATTAAGAAGCAAGTTGGCAGGAAAAAACGTCAAGATTGTTTTTCCAGAAGGGAATGATGAGAGGGTTGTACGTGCTGTTGCCCGCTTGAAATTTGAAGGGCTAGTTGATCCAATTATCTTAGGAAATCCTGATGATGTGACTGGTTTACTCAAGCAATTTGGCTTTGCTAATCAGGACTACACTATCTTGAACCCTGAAACCTATCAAGATTTTGATAAGATGAAAGAACTCTTTCTGGAATTGCGTAAGGGTAAGGTAGAACCTGAAGATGCAGACCGCTTGTTGCATGATGTCAACTACTTTGGTGTCATGCTGGTTAAAATGGGTTTGGCAGATGGTATGGTGTCGGGAGCAATTCATTCGACCGCTGATACGGTTCGTCCAGCACTACAAATCATCAAGACCAAACCAGGTATTTCACGGACATCAGGGGTTTTCTTGATGAATCGTGAAAATACAAATGAACGCCTTGTCTTCGCTGACTGTGCTATTAATATTGACCCTAGCGCTCAAGAGTTGGCCGAAATTGCTGTCAATACAGCAGATACCGCTAAGATTTTTGATCTAGATCCTAGGATTGCCTTGCTCAGCTTCTCAACCAAAGGCAGTGCGCAAGCACCTCAGGCGCAAAAGGTTCGCGAAGCGACAAGACTGGCCAAGGAAATGACTCCAGATTTAGCTTTGGACGGCGAATTGCAGTTTGATGCAGCCTTTGTTCCATCAACAGCAGCTATCAAGGCACCTGATAGTGATGTTGCCGGTCAGGCAAATGTCTTTATTTTCCCAGATCTTCAGTCTGGCAATATCGGCTATAAGATTGCTCAGCGCTTAGGAATGTTTGAAGCAGTGGGACCAATCCTTCAGGGACTCAATAAACCAGTCAATGATTTGTCGCGAGGCTCTAGCGCTGAAGATATTTATAAATTAGCTATCATCACGGCAGCTCAAGCATTGGACTAAAGACAAATCATAAAAACTGGGACAAAGTACCCAGTTTTTATGATTTGTCTTTAATAGAAGCACCTGATGTTGTATCAGACCAGCCGACAAGTGCCTGACCAGATTCTTTTAAATAAGTGCTCAACACGGGTTGAAAGTCTTGGATATAGCTAACAACTCCCCGAAAATTTCCATCGGCATCGTAAAGCGCCTGATAGCTCTGAATTAAAATCTGATCAAAGCTATCATTGGCCAGAGGGAGAAAAAGTGCTTTCTCAGATGCTTGTTGCAGGGCTTCCCAAATCCATTGAGGTAAGGTTTGCTCATCAGCTTCTAGGAAAAAAGAACCATCTGGCTGATTGTTACTATAAATCAGTTGTAAATTTCTATCATAAAAAGCAAGGCGATAGGGAAGAAGAGTTAGAAACTCTTCTGGGGATTGATGAGTAGTCATAGTTTTATCATAGTCATTTTGGTTTCAAAAAGCAACTAGCTTGTTTTAAAACTTGGAGAAATTCTTAGTGTCCCCTTCAATAAGAGAATAGTATTAGTTTAACAGTAGATTTTGCAAGAAAAGCCATAGCTTTGGAGATATAATTGTAATAAGATCAATTTAATGAGGTAAATAATATGAGTAAAATTATTTTTTTAGATGTGGATGGCACTCTGGTGGATTATCATAACCACATTCCTGAGAGTGCAATCCTAGCTATTCGACAGGCGCGTGAAAAGGGGCACCGTATCTATGTTTGTACTGGGCGTAGCCGAGCTGAAATGCAGCCGGAGATTTGGGATATTGGAATTGATGGCATGATTGGTGGTAATGGTTCTTATGTGGAAGATCAGGGGCAAGTGATTATGCATCAATTGATTTCCGAAAGAGATAGTCATGCCATTGTTGATTGGTTGACAGAACGTGGTCTGCCTTTCTATCTAGAAAGCAATAATGGTCTTTTTGCCAGTCCCAATTTTCGCGAAAGTGCACGTGCGACTGCACAAGCCTATCTTCTCGGCAAGGGAAAGGATGCTGAAGAGGTCAAAGATCTGCAGGTTGAAGACGTCATACACGGGATAATTTTTGGCGGCCAACTCTATCGCAATGATCTTAATAAAGTTAGCTTTGTCCTCCATTCTTATCAAGACTATTTGGATTCCAAGGCAGCCTTTCCACAATTAGAAGCCAATACTTGGGGTGGGCGCAGTGAGACAGCACTTTTCGGTGATCTTGGCGTCAAGGACATTGATAAGTCTCATGCTATTGATGTTCTACTGTCCCATCTGGGAGTTGACCGAGCAGATACCATCGCTTTCGGGGATGCGGAAATTGATATTCCTATGTTAAAATATTGCGCTTATGGTGTTTCTATGGGAAATGGGGGCCCAGAAATCCGTGCTATGGCTAATATGGTAACAGATAATGTTGAAGAAGATGGTCTCTCTAAGGCATTCAAGCAACTGGGGCTTTTGGACTGAATTATGACTACTTAAAATTCTTGACAATTTTGTGAGAAATTGTACAATGTATTTGTAAGCGAATTCAAACGATAGTATTGGAGGAAATATTATGAAAGCGGTTGTTGTAAATCAAGCTTCAAACGGCGTTGAAATAGTCAACCATGAGATGCCAACTATTGGACATGGTGAAGCCTTGGTAGAGGTTGAGTATTGTGGTGTCTGTCATACGGACTTGCATGTAGCACACGGTGATTTCGGTCAAGTTCCAGGACGTATCTTGGGTCACGAAGGAATCGGTATCGTCAAAGAAGTCGGTGAAGGTGTTGATTCTCTGAGAGTTGGTGATCGAGTTTCTATCGCTTGGTTCTTCGAAGGTTGTGGTCACTGTGAATACTGTACAACAGGTCGTGAAACACTCTGCCGATCAGTAAAAAATGCGGGCTATAGTGTTGATGGCGGTATGAGTGAATATGCTGTTGTCACTGCAGACTATGCTGTAAAAGTACCAGAAGGATTAGATCCTGCCCAAGCATCATCTATTACCTGTGCTGGTGTAACAACTTATAAGGCTATTAAAGAAGCCGGTGCAGCACCTGGTCAATGGATTGCTGTCTATGGTGCAGGTGGTTTAGGTAATTTAGCGGTACAATATGCTAAAAAAGTTTTCAATGCGCATGTTGTTGCTATTGATATCAATTCGGATAAGTTAGAATTGGCTAAGAAAGTCGGTGCTGATATTGTTGTCAATGGTAAAGAAGTTGATGATGTCGCTGGTTATATCCAAGAAAAAACTGGTGGTTGCCACGGTGCAATTGTAACGGCTGTTTCTAAAGTAGCTTTCAACCAAGCTGTTGATAGTGTTCGTGCAGGAGGTACAGTTGTAGCAGTCGGTCTCCCATCAGAATACATGGAACTCAGCATTGTTAAGACGGTTCTTGATGGTATTCGTGTTGTAGGTTCACTCGTTGGCACTCGTAAAGATTTGGAAGAAGCTTTTGACTTCGGTGCTCAAGGATTGGTTGTACCAGTTGTTGAAAAAGTAGCGGTTGATACGGCACCAGAAGTATTTGCTGAAATGGAAGCAGGTGCTATTCAAGGTCGTAAGGTGCTAGATTTCACTAAATAAGTTTTGATGATAAAAAACACCTAGGGGTTGTCATAAAATCCCTAGGTTTTTTTATTTACCAAGAAATAGTTGAAAGTAGATCATCTGGTGATGTTGTTGGTAAAATGCGGACACGATTAAGAGCGTAGAGACCATTTTCGGCGCTTGCCAATCCTTCGTTGGTAGTCACTGCCATTTTATATCCCAGTTTTTCCGCGAGAGATAAGCTGGTGTCAGTATAGCGACCAGAAGGATAAGCAAGAGCTATAGTATCCTGATTCAATGTGCTATCGAGCCAAGATTTAGACTCAGTAAGCTCGGTTCCCTGTTCATTGTCAGAAGTAGCTGATAAATCAGGATGATTAACCGTGTGGCTTTGGAAAGACATCCCATTTTTTTTCATTTCTTTAAGTTGATCAACTGTCAAAAAGCCTTCCTTGCCAATGTAACTGGTGATGATATTGTTGCTGCCTCGGGCTTTATATTTTTTCATAATAGGATAGGCATTAGTATAGAAATCAGCATCCCCATCATCAAAGGTCAGCCAAATAATTTTCTTATTGCCATTAGGCAGAACATTTTCTGATAATACCTTATAGGCTTCCTCTGGTGTCAGGAAGTAGTAGCCCTGCTCAGACAGGGATTTGATATGGCTTTCAAAGGTATCTGGAGCAACAATCAGGTTGGCACTTCCAGATTCAGAATCTGCCATAACATGGATAGCATGATACATTAAAATAGGGACCTTGACGGTTTCGTCTTGTTTTTTCCAGTTGATATTGTCTTGATCATTTTCTTGGTCTTGCTCGTTTTCAAAAGATTTTTTAGCTGTCTGATTGGTCTGGCTGGATGATTCTGCCTTTAGAAGGCGACTAGGATTGCTACTGTGTATTTTAAACAGATAGGCTAAGGAACCGATGACAAAAATGAAGGCAATAACCGCTAGTAGATTATGGATGTTGCGGTTTTTATTAGGAGGATGATGTTGGGACTTATTACTCATATTTTAATTCTTTCTATAACGACGTTGATGTTCAATGATGCTGTCAAGAGCAAAGGTATGAGTTTGATAATCTGCGAAATTAGCATTGCCATCAGCATCAAGTTGGAGTTCTTCAAAAAAGAGTTTTTCATAGTCATCCACACTGAGAAGAATACGATCGTCAATTTCTGTCAAGTGGTCATACTTGAGCATGCCGTTGAAACCAGCAACCAAGTTGCCGCTGAAAATTTCGGAGACGGCACCTGAACCGTAGCTGAAAAATCCGATACGATTGCCTGCTTTCAGTGACTGCGTGTTTTCCAATAAGGATAGGAAACAGAGATAGAGTGAGCCAGTATAGATATTACCAATTTTACGGCTATAAATAATAGAATCCTCAAAATTTTGAACTAATCTTTCTTTGGCTTTATCAGATACTGATTTATCTAATAGTTTATTGAGACCTTTATTAGCAAGTTTTGGATAGGGGACATGAAAGCAAAAGGCTGAAAAGTCATCCAAAGATAGCCCTTGACGTTTCTGATATTCTTGCCAAGTTGTTTTTAAGCTATCTAAATATTGCTTAGTCGAAAACATTCCCTGAACGAAGGGAGTAGTAGAATAATTGGGTCGCCAAAAATCCATGACATCACGAGTTTGGGCTATATTGTCATCATTGAAGGCTAGGATACGCGGTTGGCTTGTAACCAGCATAGCGATAGCACCTGCTCCTTGAGTTGGTTCGCCGGAAGTGTGGAGACCATACTTAGCGATATCGCTAGCAATCACTAGAACTTTTGATTGGGGATGGACAGTGACGTGTAGTTTAGCATAGTTGAGAGCCGCGGTGGCACTGTAACATGCTTCTTTGATTTCAATGCTGCGGGCAAAGGGCTGGATGCCCAATAGAGCATGTACAAATACGGCAGCTGCTTTACTTTGATCAATACCTGATTCGGTGGCCAGAATGACCATATCGATATTTGCCTTGTCCTCACTAGTAAGGATTTTTTCAGCAGCGGCGGCACCTAAGGTGACGATATCTTCAGTAATAGGAGCGATGCTGAGAGTATCCAGCATCAAGCCTATCGAATACTTATTGGGATCGGTTGCGCGAGCTGTAGCTAAATCAGTCATATCAAGTTTATATTTAGCTGTCGCAAAACCAATCTTATCAATTCCTACGATCATAAGTATCCCTTCTGTTGTAATTGTTCTATATGCTTCCATTGTAACATAAATGACATAAAAGGCTTATGAAAAAAATTTGAATTAGTGCTAAACCCATAAAATCAGTCTCCAGTTGGACTCTGGATATTTTTAGTAGTAATTTTAATCATTTTCAGCTAGAATAATAGCAGTGAAATAAAAAGAGGAAATGAAATGACAAAAGCAGATAAGATTTTTAAAGATAATATCCAAACAATAATGGAGCAAGGCACCTGGTCGGAACAAGCTCGCCCTAAATATAAGGACGGTCGGACTGCTAATTCAAAATACATTACAGGTTCTTTTGCAGAATATGATTTAGCAAAGGGAGAATTTCCTATTACCACCCTGCGCCCAATTGCGATTAAATCAGCTATCAAGGAGATTTTCTGGATCTATCAGGACCAAAGTAATGATCTATCTATTTTGAATGATAAATACAAGGTTAAATATTGGAATGATTGGGAAGTTGGTGAAACAAAGACGATTGGTGAGCGGTATGGTGCCATTGTCAAAAAGCACGATATCATCAATAAAATTCTCAAGCAGTTGGAAGATAACCCTTGGAACCGCCGTAATGTTATTTCGCTCTGGGATTATGAGGCATTTGAAAACTCTGAAGGTCTCTATCCTTGTGCCTTTCAAACTATGTTTGATGTGCGCCGAATAGGTGAGGATATTTATCTGGATGCAACGCTGACCCAGCGTTCAAATGATATGCTGGTAGCTCACCATATCAACGCCATGCAGTATGTAGCATTACAGATGATGATTGCTAAGCACTTTGGCTGGAAGGTCGGTAAATTCTTTTATTTCATTAACAATCTTCACATTTACGACAATCAATTTGAACAAGCCCAGGAACTTTTGAATCGCCAACCGACAGACTGTCAGCCGCATTTGGTTTTGAATGTTCCGGATGGCACTAATTTCTTCGATATTAAACCAGAGGATTTTGAATTGCTTGACTATGATCCAGTGAGACCTCAAATCAAATTTGACTTGGCGATTTAATACTAGTCTAAAAGCCGATAAGCTAAGGAAATAAGATAAAAATGCTTTTGAATTTTTTCAAATGCATTTTTGTTTAAATTCTGATAAAATAAAAACGATGGACACACTTAATAAAGAAAAGAAAATCATTGCGATTTGGGCAGAGGATGATAATCATCTGATTGGAGCTAATCAGACCATGCCCTGGCATTTACCGGCGGAACTTGCCCATTTTAAAAGAACGACCATGGGACAGGCTGTTCTGATGGGACGAAAGACTTTCGATGGTATGGGACGACGTATTTTACCTGGTCGTAAGATTCTGATTTTAACTCACGATCAGAACTATCAAGTCAAGGGGGTTAAGACCGTCTCCAGTGTAGAAGAGGTTCTAACTTGGTTTGATCAACAAGACAAGGATCTTTATATTGCAGGTGGTTCAGGAGTTTATCAGACCTTTAGGGACTACTATGATGCCTTAGTCAAAACTCATATCCATGCAGCTTTTCAGGGAGATGCGTATTTTCCGGAAATTCAGCAAGATCAATTTAATTTGATTTCTGAGGAAACCTATCCCAAGGATGACAAGAACCCTTATGATTTTACTATTTCAAAACTAATTAAGATAAGATAAGATAAGGAATTTATTATTCATGCAAAGAAGTATTTTTGGCGTTTTTACAGCACTGTTAGGCATCATTTGTGTGCTCTGTGCTCTTCCTGCATTTCGCAAAAATCGTTATGGTCTGGGAACGCTTTTTCTCCTCAACGCTTTGACTAACCTTATCAATACTATCCATGCCTTCTATGGCACACTTTTTTAGGAAGAGGGAAATCGATAAATTATGGCAGATAATCCAAATGATGTAATGGTTTATTGTTCGTTTTGCGGCAAGAACCAGACGGAAGTTAAAAAAATTATCGCAGGTAATGGTGTTTTTATCTGTAATGAATGTGTAGCACTCTCGCAGGAGATTATCAAAGAGGAGCTGGCAGAAGAAGTTCTGGCAGATTTGACGGAAGTTCCCAAGCCGCAAGAGTTATTACAGATATTGGATGACTATGTGATTGGTCAAGATCGTGCTAAAAAAGCTTTAACGGTAGCCGTCTATAATCATTACAAGCGTATTAGCTTTGTTGAAAGCAGTCGCGATGATGATGTGGATTTACAGAAATCCAATATCCTCATGATTGGTCCAACCGGTTCAGGAAAAACCTTTTTAGCCCAAACCTTGGCAAAGAGTCTCAATGTACCATTTGCCATTGCTGATGCAACCGCCTTGACTGAAGCTGGTTATGTTGGAGAAGATGTTGAAAATATCCTCCTCAAACTGATTCAGGCAGCTGATTTTAATATCGAAAGGGCTGAACGTGGGATCATCTATGTTGATGAAATTGATAAGATTGCCAAAAAAGGGGAGAATGTGTCTATTACCCGTGATGTCTCGGGCGAAGGAGTGCAACAGGCCCTATTGAAGATTATTGAAGGAACAGTAGCTAGTGTACCGCCTCAAGGTGGTCGTAAGCATCCTAATCAAGAAATGATTCAAATTGATACCAAAAATATCCTCTTTATTGTAGGTGGTGCCTTTGATGGTATTGAAGATATCGTCAAACAACGTCTGGGTGAAAAGGTTATCGGATTTGGTCAAAATAATAAAAATCTTGACGATGACGTTTCTTATATGCAACAAATCATTTCGGAAGATATCCAAAAATTCGGCTTAATTCCTGAATTTATTGGACGTTTGCCAGTTTTAGCTGCCCTTGAACAGCTGAGCATTGATGATTTGGTTCGTATTTTAACAGAGCCTAAAAATTCCTTGGTTAAACAGTACAGGACGCTTTTATCTTATGATGGTGTGGATTTGGAATTTGATCAGGAAGCTCTTGAGACAATTGCTGCTAAGGCTATTGAACGTAAAACTGGTGCGCGTGGATTGCGCTCCATCATTGAAGAAACGATGATGGATATCATGTTTGAAATTCCAAGTCAGGAAGAAGTGACCAGTGTTCGTGTAACTAAGGCAGCAGTTGATGGCACGGATAAACCAATTCTGAAGACAGCTTAGGAGAGAGCCGTGGCAGAAGAACAAGTTTTAAATACCCACAATGCTTCTATTTTACTGAGTGCAGCAAATAAGTCTCACTATCCGCAGGATGATCTGCCAGAGGTGGCCTTGGCCGGTCGTTCTAATGTTGGCAAATCCAGTTTTATCAATACCTTGCTCGATCGTAAAAATTTAGCACGTACTTCAGGAAAACCGGGGAAGACCCAGTTGTTGAATTTTTATAATATTGACGATAAACTTCGCTTCGTTGATGTCCCTGGTTATGGCTACGCTCGAGTGTCTAAAAAGGAACGGGCTAAATGGGGGAAGATGATTGAAGAGTATCTGGTAACGCGCGACAATCTGCGCGTGGTTGTCAGTTTAGTTGACCTGCGTCATGCCCCGACTGCAGATGATATTCAGATGTATAACTTTCTCAAATATTATGAGCTTCCTGTCATTATAGTGGCAACCAAGGCCGATAAGGTCCCACGCGGTAAATGGAATAAACACGCAGCTGCCATCAAAGAGGCTCTGAATTTTGACGCAGATGACCATTTTATCGTCTTTTCATCCGAAACCCGTCAAGGCTATGATGAAGCTTGGGATACGATTTTGGAATGTTTGTAAAACCTAACTTAGCTGTAGAAAAAGCTGATTTTCTCAGCTTTTTTGTATTATGCTCCTTATCCCAATTAGCTGGTTGTGCCCTGTTGAGAGTATAGGGAATGCTAGATAAATTGACAGTATGAATCGTTTGAAAATTATACTCCGGTAGAGTAGAATGAAGGTGTCAACAAGGACGCTCACAAGGAGGTAAATTTATGAGCAAATCAAAAGTTGTTATTGTCGGAGCCTCGCATGGCGGGCACGAATCTGCTATAGAGTTGCTGGATCGTTATTCAGAGGTTGATGTTACGATTTATGAAGCGGGTGACTTTGTGTCATTCATGTCCTGTGGTATGGAGCTCTACCTAACAGACAAGGTGACAGCCAAGGATGATGTGCGCAATTTTGCACCAGCTGACCTGGAAAAACGAGGCGGAAAAGTCGTCAACAATCATCAGGTCACAGCCATCAATGCTGATCGTAAGACTGTCACTGTTAAGGATCTAAAATTAGATCAGGACAAAGAAGTTGCTTATGATAAATTGATCCTAAGTTCCGGTGTTAAACCGACCACGCTGCCTGTACCGGGTGCTGAACTTGAAAACATCTATTTAATGCGCGGCTATGATTGGGCTAGTAAAATTAAGGATGCTTTGGAGTCAGACGTTATTCAAGATGTTGTGGTCGTCGGAGCTGGCTATATTGGATTGGAGGCTGTTGCTGCTTTTGCTAGCAAGGGCAAAAAGGTTACACTGGTTGATGTTATTGATCGTCCTTTGGGAACTTATCTGAATCCAGAACTAATTGATGTGCTGGAGCCTGAGTTGGAGAGAAATGGTGTTAGGCTGCACATGGGAGCTAAGGTCGAGAGTTTCCAAGGAAACAATAAAATAGAAAGTCTTAAGACTGATAAAGGCGATATCAAAGCTGATCTGGTCATTATAGCAGCAGGTGTTAAGCCCAATACAGACTGGCTGCAAGGGACGCTTGAGTTGGAATCCGGTGGTTTTATCAAGATAGATGAATATTTCCGGACCAGTCTAGCGGATGTCTATGCCATTGGTGATGCTGTCTTGCCTTTGTCAATTCCTGCGGGGAAACCTCTTCCTATCGCTTTAGCAACAACGGCTCGTCGTGAAGCCCAGTATCTGGTCAAGCATTTATTTGAGACGAAACCCAGTCAGGCTTTTCAAGGAGTTGTCGGCTCGTCAGCTCTTAGTATTTTTGATTATCAGTTTGCAACTAGCGGTCTCAATGCTTTTTCAGCCAAGAAAGCTGGTTTATCGCGTTATCAAACGAGCATATATGAGGATCGTCTGCGCCCTGCTTACATTCCCGAGACTGATAATCCGAAAGTTTATGTTAGCTTAACGTTTGATCCTCTAACGTATCAGATTCTTGGGGGAGCAGTCCTATCTAAGTACGATATCACAGCTCAAGGGAATATTCTTTCTCTGGCCATTGCTCACAAAATGACCTTAGAAGATTTGGCTCAGGCTGATTTCTTCTTCCAACCTAGATTTGACCGACAATGGAGCTTACTGAATTTAGCGGCTCAGCATGCCCTGAATCTAGCAGCTTTTTGAGAGCAAAACAAATAAAGACGATTGGAGATTGCTCCAATCGTCTCAGACTGAAGACAAAGCTCTTGGAATTGCATTTCTAAGAGCTTTTTGCTCTGTTTAGGAGTATACTAA
>NZ_JBHSAC010000024.1:0-23904 GCF_042649885.1 Streptococcus dentapri
TTTAGTATACTCCTAAACAGAGCAAAAAGCTCTTAGAAATGCAATTCCAAGAGCTTTGTCTTCAGTCTGAACAATTTCCTTTTGGAAATTGTTTTTTTTAGTTATTGGAACTGTTTTCAAGTTCTTTACCTAAATTAATAATGTATTGTTTTAGTTCGTCTTTAACTTGTGGATGTCGCAGGGCATAATCAATAGAAGTTTTCATAAAACCAAATTTATCACCAACATCATAGCGGTTCCCCACAAATTCACGAGCAAAGACACGCTGAGTTTTGTTGAGTGTATCAATGGCATCGGTCAACTGTACCTCATTACCAGCCCCAGGAGCTTGTGTTTCTAAAATATCAAAAATTTCTGGAGTTAGGAGATAACGTCCGATAATGGCCAAATCGCTTGGGGCATCGTCTGGTTGAGGCTTTTCTACAAAGGTCTCAACAGAGTAAAGGCCATCCTGCCCTTCTCCTTGAGGTGCAATAACACCGTAGGCCGACACCTCTTCATGGGGAACAGGCATAACAGCAATCGTTGATGCATGGGTCTTCTTATAGTCGTTGATGAGCTGTTGGGTCAGTGGTATATTCTTGTCATCGGTGATGTCCATGAGATCATCTCCCAGCATTACCACAAAGGGCTCATCACCAACAAAGGCCTTGGCTTGTAAGACAGCATCCCCCAGACCGCGGGGATGACTTTGACGGATAAAATGGAGATTAATGGCAGTAGTATCATTGACCAGTTTAAGCAAATCAGTTTTGCCTTTTTGTTCAAGATTATATTCTAGCTCAAAATTAGAGTCAAAGTGGTCTTCGATAGAGCGTTTAGCCTTACCGGTTACTACCAAGATTTCTTCGATACCAGATTTTAGTGCTTCCTCAACGATGAATTGAATTGTTGGTTTGTCAACAATTGGCAGCATTTCCTTGGCTAGCGCCTTGGTTGCCGGCAAGAAACGTGTTCCTAAGCCGGCTGCTGGGATAACAGCTTTTCTAACTTTTGTCATAAGATTTCCTTTTTCTAAAATGTATGTGAGAATTATTAGCCTTCTTGCCACTCGTTTTCTGATCGAAGTTCATTGGACATCATATTTAGGATAGATTCCTTGATGTCGGCTCCTTCATAAATGGCTTTGTAAATAGCGGTTGTGATAGGCATATAGACACCTAGTTGTTGAGAAAGTTCATAGGCTACCTTGGTTGTTGAAATTCCTTCAATAACCATTCCCATATTTTTTTCAACATCTTCGAGTTTTTCACCGCGTCCTAAGGCATCACCAGCACGCCAATTTCGGGAATGGACGGAAGTTCCTGTAACAATCAAATCTCCAACGCCGGACAGGCCATTGTAGGTCAAGGGTTCAGCCCCCATCTTGACTCCCAAACGGGTAATTTCTGCTAATCCGCGAGTGATGACCGCGGCCTTGGCATTGTCGCCATATCCCATACCATGAAGGGCTCCAGCACCGACAGCGATAATGTTTTTAAGAGCTCCAGCTGTTTCAACACCGATAACGTCGTTATTAGTGTAAAGGCGGAAATAGCGATTACTAAAAATTTCTTGAACGTATTTAGCAGTTTCCAAATCTTTAGAAGCAGCGGTAATAAGAGTAATGTCGCGAACGATTGTCTCCTCGGCATGGCTAGGACCCGAAACCACAACGATTTCACTGCGAAGGTCAGAAGGAATCTCTTCTTCCAAGATTGTTGAGAGCCGTTCGTGCGTACCTGGCTCCAAACCTTTAGAAGCGTGGATAATCACCACCTTATGATCAAGGATTTCAGCAACTTGCTTAGCTACTAGTCGGGTGACCTTGGTCGGGACAACGAAAAGGACAGCGTCAATACCATCTAGGGCTTGATGCAAGTCTTTATAAGCCCTGATTTTATCATCAAGAACAAGATCTTTAAAGTAGAGGGTATTGGTGTGATGATTGTTAATTTCATCGATTTGTTCAGGGATATTACCCCAAATGCGTACCTCATGCCCGTTGTCATTAAGAACTTGAGCTAGGGCAGTTCCCCAAGAACCCGGTCCTAAAACAGCAATCTTTTGTTTATTCATAATGGGTCTCCATATCATAATATCTTCTTAATTATACCATAAAACGATAAAAAAAGAGCGGTTTATCCGGACTTTATCAGCTTAAAAGCAGATGGATTCTAGGGGATAAATTGCTACTGAATTTACTTATAAAAGACCAAACAGACGATAAAAAGACGGGCTTACGCGATCTTTGCTTTTGTTTTGCGAATAAATCATTTATAATAGAAGAAATTGAGGAACATATTATCATTTAATCTTGTGTTTATCACTAAAAGACTTAAGGAGTGCCCAATGAAAGTTCGCGGATTTGAATTAATTTCTGACTATAAGGATAAAGACCTGCTGCCCAAACGAGAAACAGGTCACGCAGCCGGCTACGATTTAAAAGTGGCAGAGCGGACAGAAATCCCTGCAGGAGCAATCGTTTTAGTACCGACAGGGGTTAAAGCTTATATGCAGGCTGGTGAAGTTCTCTATCTTTTCGATCGTTCTTCTAATCCTCGTAAAAAAGGATTGGTACTCATTAACTCAGTGGGGGTTATTGATGGCGATTATTATAACAATCCTAATAATGAAGGTCATATCTTTGCCCAGATGAAAAACATCACGAATGAATCAGTTGTCTTGGAAGCCGGAGAACGTATTGTTCAGGGAGTCTTTATGCCTTTTCTGCTAGCAGATGATGATGAAGCAAGGGGTATACGTACAGGCGGTTTCGGCTCAACTGGAAAGTAGGAAATAAAGTGGCAGACTATTTGCTGGTTATTGATATGCAGACGGATTATGTTGGAGAGAAAAAGGATTATCCCGCTTCACTATTAACAGCAGTCAATACTAAAATTTCAGCCTATCCCAAAGATCATGTCATCTATGTTGTTAACCGTTTTTTCTGGGAATTGAACTCTAAACCCAAAACTTTTGCTGAGGGCTTATCAGTAGTGTCTGATCATATCTTTGAAAAGCGACGCGCCTCATGCTTGACGAGCCCGGTTTTACGGGATTTTTTGGAAAATTGCGGAGCACAAAGCCTTGAAGTCATAGGTGTTGATGGCAACGGTTGTATTAAAGCTTCTGTTTTAGCTTTGGCTCAGAAGGGTTATCAGGTAACTGCCGATTTGAAGGAAATTGGTATTTTAAATCAAAAACGATTTGAAAAGACCTTAACTCAATGGCAGGCTGCTGGAATAATAACGAAAGGAGAACAATCATAGCTAAGAAAAAAAGGACTTTCGTCTGTCAAGAATGCGGCTACAATTCACCTAAATATCTGGGACGTTGTCCTAATTGTGGAAGTTGGTCAACTTTCGTTGAGGATGTTGAGGTGGCTGAGGTTAAGAACGCTCGGATTAGCTTGACAGGGGAAAAAACAAAACCAACCAAGTTAAAAGATGTCAGTTCTGTTGACTACGCTCGTACCAAGACCGGTATGGATGAATTTAACCGTGTCCTCGGCGGAGGTGTTGTGCCGGGGAGTCTGGTCCTAATCGGTGGCGATCCAGGAATTGGAAAATCTACCCTCCTTTTACAAGTATCAACTCAACTGGCTAATCAAGGAACAGTCCTCTATGTGTCTGGTGAGGAATCGGCTGAGCAGATAAAACTGCGCAGTGAACGCTTGGGAGATATTGACAATGAGTTTTATCTCTATGCCGAAACTAATATGCATAATATCCACACCGAGGTTGAACGCATTCAGCCGGATTTTTTGATTATTGATTCTATTCAAACGGTTATGAGTCCTGAAATTTCCAGTGTACAGGGTTCGGTATCCCAAGTTCGTGAGGTCACAGCTGAGTTAATGCAGTTGGCTAAGACCAATAACATTGCAACCTTCATCGTGGGGCATGTGACTAAGGAAGGGACCCTAGCAGGTCCACGAATGTTGGAACACATGGTTGATACGGTTCTTTATTTTGAAGGAAAACGCCACCATACTTTCCGTATTTTACGAGCTGTTAAAAATCGTTTTGGCTCAACTAATGAAATCGGGATTTTTGAGATGCAATCGGGAGGTCTCGTTGAGGTCCTAAACCCTAGTCAAGTTTTTTTAGAGGAGCGCTTGGACGGGGCAACAGGTTCAGCAATCGTCGTCACCATAGAAGGAACGCGTCCGATTTTGGCTGAGGTGCAGGCCCTAGTCACGCCGACTGTTTTTGGAAATGCCAAACGGACAACAACCGGACTGGATTTCAATCGTGTCAGTCTGATTATGGCGGTTTTAGAAAAGCGTTGCGGTCTTCTCCTGCAAAATCAGGATGCCTATCTCAAATCGGCTGGTGGTGTTAAGTTAGATGAACCGGCTATAGATTTGGCTGTTGCTGTGGCCATTGCTTCAAGTTACAAGGAAGCTCCAACCAATCCTCAGGACGCCTTTATTGGCGAAATTGGCTTGACTGGTGAAATCCGTCGGATTAACCGCCTTGAGCAACGAATTAAGGAAGCAGTTAAACTAGGCTTTACCAAGGTCTATGTTCCTAAAAATGCCCTTCAGGGGATTGAGATTCCTAAAGGGATTGAGGTTATTGGTGCGGCAACCGTAGGTGAAGTTCTGAAGAAAGTATTTGCTTAGTTTCCTAATTAGGGTTCTACCACAAGACTTGCCCTTCATTTTTATTCGAAGGCAACTCAAACTTTAGTTTTTAATGCTATAATAAGGATTATGAAGAATAAAATAGTAAATGAAAGCCAACGAGATGATCTAGTTTATGGTGTTCATGCGATTACCGAGAGCCTCCAAGCCAATATGGGCAACAAGCTCTATATTCAAGATGATTTGCGTGGCAAGAACGTTGATAGAATAAAGGAGCTAGCGGCTGAAAAAAAGGTTGCCATCTCTTGGACACCTAAAAAAAATCTTTCTAAAATGACAGATGGTGCTATCCATCAAGGTTTTGTCTTACGAGTTTCTGAATTTGCTTATAGCGAATTAGATGATATCTTAAAAAGAGCGCAGACTCAGGAAAATCCCCTGATTTTAATTTTAGATGGTCTCAATGATCCTCATAATTTTGGTTCAATCTTACGAACCGCCGATGCAACAGGTGTTTGTGGCGTCATTATTCCCAAGCATCGCGCAGTTGGTGTTACCCCTGTTGTTGCTAAGACCTCAACAGGAGCACTTGAGCATGTTCCCATTGCTCGTGTAACCAATCTCAGCCAAACATTAGATAAGCTCAAAGGAGCAGATTTTTGGATATTTGGTACCGATATGGACGGGATACCGAGTGACAAATGGAATACAGCTGGGAAATTAGCCCTCATCATCGGTAATGAAGGCAAAGGGATTTCTAAAAATCTCAAAAAGCAAGTAGATGAGATGATTACTGTTCCTATGACAGGTCATGTTCAAAGTCTCAATGCCAGCGTTGCTGCTGCTATTTTAATGTATGAAGTTTTTAGACATAAGTATTGAAGGGATAGTAAAAATACCTACCCTTTTATTTTGTACAGTTTTACTTAAGAGACGCAGTAGTTGGCTGGCTTTAAGTCCAGTGGACTATTAAAGCTGGGAATTCTTGAAAGCGAAGCTCTATTACCCGATTATGCCTTGCCCTACAAGGGATAGCGGAACTATGTGGAAGTAGGATAATAATTACTCATTGGATGATTTTTACCTGAACCTGAAATAAAAGAGCGAGGAGAGTCCAATTTCTCTGAAATCACCGATTTGTCTTCCACTCTTTTTAAAAGCTAATTAAGAGAGGTGTCAAGTAAGTAAAAAAACTGTTACTAGTGGACGGCTGCAACAGAATTGCTTTTTGGCAGGAAATTTGTCAACTCTTCAAAACTAACCAACTGGATACTGCAAGAAATATTCTTCTAAGTAAACTCAGCTCCTATGCTAACTTTGAAGCGATTAAATCGTCTGTGTTTTTGTACCCAATATGTACCAGCTAGTGATGAATACCAGTTGACGGTTATCTTTGCCCAAGAGAATGAAACAGCGTTTAGCACCCCTTTCGGAATCTGGTTGAAGCCGCTATAAATGGTTGAAGTCGTAAGGGGCCGATTTTTTGGTAAGGTGCTCTGGGCGCTGAGGCTCGCGAGTTAGAAGAAGGCATCGAGACGGGTTTAAGTCAAATCTGAATAAGTTAACTTAAGATATTGAGCTATATAGGCCACGTTTGGAATCTTTTGATGATAATAATTAGAGCAGCTCAAAAATTTGCTGGATGATTTGTAACTCTGGGGGTGGGAAACTCCCCTTTTTTTTGATATAATAGCCCAAGTTAATTTGCAAATGGAGATTAGAATGATCTTTAAAATAATAACAGATTCTACAGCTGACCTAAATGAGGATTGGGCAGATCAGCAAGACATCGATATTCTTGGCTTGACCATTACTTTGGATGGGAAGGATTATCCTACGGTAGGGCCTGAGCGCATTACCAGTGACGTGTTACTTGAAGCAATGAAAAATGGTGGTCAACCAACTACCAGTCAAGTTAATGTTGGCCAGTTTGAGACAGCTTTTAAAAAATATGCGCAAGAAGGGCGGCCGGTGCTTTATCTGGCCTTCTCGTCCGTTCTATCAGGGACTTATCATAGCAGTCTCATTGCCCGTGAGATGGTCTTGGAGGAATTTCCAGAAGCGATTATTGAAATCATTGATACGAGAGCAGCTGCTGGTGGTGAAGGTTACCTCTCAATAGTAGCAGCGCAGGCGCGTGATAAGGGTGCTAGTTTGGATGAAACCAAGGCAATGATTATTGATATTCTGCCACGCTTGCGGACATTTTTCTTAGTGGATAATCTCTATCACCTGATGCGCGGGGGTCGTCTCTCTAAAAGTTCTGCTGTTATTGGAAGTCTTGTTAATATCAAGCCCCTGCTTTGGTTAGATAGCGAAGGGAAATTGGTTCCTCTAGCTAAACTACGAGGTCGTAAAAAAGGTATGAAAGAGATGGTGGAGAGAGCTATCCAAGATGTTGAAGATAGCACTGCTATTGTGGCCTATGCTAATGATGAAGCGAGTGCAGAAAGTCTCAAAGAGAAATTGCTAGAGACTGACAACATTTCAGAAGTTCTGACGATGCCCTTAGGTCCTATTATTTCGGCCCATGTTGGACCAGATACCTTGGCTGTCTTTACGATTGGACAAACAGCTAGATAATACTTGGCTATAACGATTTTAAACTCTTTCTATCTTGATTTAATGACTGATAGGGAGAGTTTTTAAGATTTGATTGACAAAGCTAAGTCGATTGTGTTAATATGATAGGACAATGAGGTTTAATAATAAAATTTCTGCTTGTCACATTTTTCTTTGAAAATGAAAAATTTCCTTTACTTATCATATAAAGTGAGCCATACTATTTGTGTTAAGTTAATTTGATAACATCTTTTCATTCAAGACAAGAAAATAATTATGACCAAAAAGAATATCTCACTCAATTAAAGCAACGTTGGCTAGGGGTAAGTTTAATAACTTTATGTGCCAGTGCGACAGGGATTTTGTAGCATTGATGACCTCTATTTATCAACTCTCTATTCCTTTGATGATGACAGGCTTTATTATATTCATGATTGTTGTGATAACCTATTTTCGAAGCAGAAGAGAAAACATTTAAAATCTTGGTATCAAGCTGAAGTAAAAGAGTGGATGGAAAAATAACGATCGGCCCCCTCATTTTATTGCTTTAAGCCATTAGTCTGATGCTGACTAACCTTCGTGCATATAATCTCTTTCTTACCATTATTTCAATCATCTAATTCTGAAATAATCATAACCTTAGTTGTTAAGTCCAATAGAGTTGATTCAGAAATGAAGTAAGTTAATCTTTGTCTAATCTAAAAAGGAGACTCATTAATGATAAAACCAATTGACCGTTTTAAATATAGCGTAATAGCCATTGTTGTCTTGTTAGCAGGGCAAATAGGTCCTTCAGCCATCGGAGTTTTTGCTGGAATAAGAACTATGATAAAAACTCATGACAAGGATAGCTTGATCTCTCCTAGTCAAATGCTACCTCCAGACATCTTAGGAACTGGGATTTCTCTAGTGATTGAGTTGCTAGTGGTTGCTTTAGGAGTCTGGCTTCTCATTAAGTGGAAGTTTATTGGGAACAAGAAAATCAATTGGTGGCTTCTCATTTTAGGTGTTCCTGCCGCTTATCTTCTTATTTTCTGTCTCGAAGGTTTAATTAGCATTTTGATACGGGCAGAAGGGCAAACAAGCTCTTCTAATCAAGAGTCCCTGAATGCTATGACAAATTATGCACCAATCTTATTTTTCTTTATCATGATAGTTATAGCTGCTCCGATAATTGAAGAATTGGTCTTTCGCGGTTTGATTCAGCAACGGGTTTTTAATAACTCTTGGTTGGGCTATATTGTTAGCAGTCTGCTGTTTTGTTTAGCTCATACACCAAATAGTTGGGGAGTTGCCTTAATTTATGCCAGTATGGGCGTCATTATAGGATTTTTTGCCTTTAAGTTTAAGCGCTTGGAATATAGCATAGCCTTGCACACCTTAAATAATTTGATAGCCTTTTTTATCATGTATGGCTTCTTGCAATAAAAGTCATATAAATGGGACAGAAAAAAAGTTTGTCAATCCAGTTTTTTGGTCCCAAATCAATAACCTACTATTTAGAAGGGAATCTAAAAATAATGAAAATTGCACTTGATAAATTAAAATGGTTTCTACTAGCTATCTTCTTTTGGTATCTGGATATTTATACGCAGAAATTTTTATTTGAGGGTAAGGATTTAAAAAATACAGTCCCAGCTCTGATAGCTGTAGCTGGACTTGTACTTGTCTTGGTCTTAGTTTTTATCCTAATGAAGCTCTTGAAAGAGCCTCTATCGTTGAAAGCATTTAAAGATAGCCAAGCGGCTCTTTATATGATTGGCTTTCCGGCAGCCATAGGAATCAATCTGACTGGTGGGGTTATTCGGGTTTTATTAAATGGGTCGGCTGATACGGCCAATCAAAATGCCCTCAATAATTCTGGCATGCCTTTTTACTTACTTCTTGTTTTCGGTATCTTATTTGCCCCAATCTTAGAAGAATTGATTTTTCGCAAATGCTTGTTAGAAAAAGTTTTTGGCTTTGGCAGATGGAAATGGCTAGGATTGGCAGTGACAAGTTTCTTGTTTGGTTATGTTCATTTAATCAGCGATTTAGGAAATATTGGTGGTTGGGTTTCATACACTGGTATCGGACTTGTCTTTGGTTATGTTCTTATATGGTCTAAACGCATTGAATATAGCATAGCTATCCACATATTGATGAATGTCTTGGTTTTTCTAATGCAATTTTTAGCTACAATGCGATAAAAAAAGCCTTAGAGGCTTTTTTATTATCAGTTATTACAATTTCTTAGCTCTATCGATTGCGGCATCAATACCGGCAATAACACTGGTCGTTAATCCGTTTTTTTCAAGTTCAAGCAAGCCGGCTATTGTTGTCCCACCTGGACTTGAAATTTTATCGATTAAATCGTGAGGGCTATCATTATTAGCTATGAGATTTTGGACACTGGCCAACATGGTGTGGCTGACAATATCTAATGCTTGATTTTTAGTTAACCCATGTTTAACCCCAGCTAGACTCAGTGTCTCAATAAAGAGGTAAATGTAAGCAGGGCCGGAGCCGGCTAATGCGGTAAAAGTATCAAAATCTTTCTCAGCTATATCAAAAGTTCTTCCAAAACTATTGGTGATTTCTTTAGCTAAATCCATTAACCCTGCATCGACCTTGTCATTGCCACAGATAGCAGTTGAACTTTCAAGAATCTGTGCATTGATATTAGGCATAATTCTAATCAAAGGTAGTTTATCATCAATAAGCTCGGCCAGTCGATTTAGACTGATACCTGCGGCCATAGAAATGACAGGTTGGCGAAAGTGCAGTTTTGCTGTTATGGATGGTAAAACTTGAGGCTTCACTCCCAAAATGATCAAATCTGCTTGCTCAATCAGTGCCTGATGTTCAGAAATAGCAGTGATACCGAGCTGTTCAGCATCTTGAGCCGTTTTTTGGGGATCACGGCCGGCAGCTATTATTTCAAATGAGGTATTTTTAAGTCCTCGAATAATAGCCGTACTCATTTTACCTAGACCAATAAATCCAATTTTCATATCTATCTAAGCCCCATATCTGCCTTCTAGTACTGCTAGGAACACAGATGAGGCCTCATCCTTTCTGCTAATTAGTACTGTTTGATTAAATCAACAGTTGAACGATCTAACTTTTTGACAATGGCTTGTAAGAAGGCCTGAGCCTGATAAAAATCATCCATATTATAGAGAGCCTGGTGAGAATGAATATAGCGAGCGCAAACTCCTATGGTTGTGGATGGAATACCTTTGTTTTGTAAATGTGCAGCTCCGGCATCGGTTCCGCCCTTGGCAGTGTAGTATTGGTATTTAATCCCAGCTTCTTCTGCAGTTGTTAGTAGAAAATCGCGCATGTTTCTGAGCATGATGTGCCCCGGATCGTAGAAGCGCAACAGAATACCCTCTCCGATTTTACCTTGATCGCCATAGATATCACCGGCAGGGGAACAGTCAACCGCAAAGAAGAGTTCGGGATCAAACTGGGCGGTCGATACATGGGCTCCACGTAAGCCGACTTCTTCTTGCACATTTGCCCCGGCAATCAAGGTGTTAGTGAGTTCTTCTTGGCGAAGGTTTTCTAGCAGTTCAGTCACCATGAGAATGCCATAGCGGTTATCCCAAGCCTTACTGATGACGTTTTTACCATTAGCTGTGAGAATAGCCTTGCTATCCGGCACGATGATATCACCGGGGATGATTCCGAAACTTTCCGCTTCTGCCTTGTCCGTAAAACCACCATCAAAGATGATATCAGCTGCCTTTGGTAGACTGGCTTGTCTCTCGTTATCACGCAGCAAATGAGGTGGAGTTGACCCTGAAATAATTGGGACTTGTTCCCCAGAGTGCGTTAACAAGGTAAAGCGTTGAGAACTCATTACTAGGGGATTCCAACCTCCAATCGCAACAGCGCGCAGGGTGCCGTCCAGCTTGATGTCGCTGACCATAAAACCAACCTCATCCATGTGTGCAGCCACCATGATACGGGGAGCCTTGCTAATCGGACTGTCTTTAATACCGAATAAACCACCTAAACCATCTGTTTCCACACGCTCAACATTCGGGGTAATAGCTTGACGCAGATAATCTCTCACCTGAAATTCATGTCCAGCAATCCCGTGAAGGGCTGTTACTTCTTCAATTTTTGAAAATAAATCTGACATACTGACCTCAATTCTATACTTATATATTTTAACACAAAGTCTGTGCTTTTGAGTGAGAGATCCTTGATGACAGTCGAAGTCGTGGTTCGCCAAATAAGGGCTTTTGTGTTAAAATAAGGAGCATGAAATATAGAAAAATCTTGCTAGCATCAGGTCTTATTGGATTAGCTGGTTTGACTGCCCTAGGCTATAAACTTCAAAATAAAATTCAGGATGAAAAAGAATCTCGGGGAATAGCAGAGCTGAGGGATTTTTTCGGTCAATTAGGAACTATTCAGGTCGTCTATATCAAGTCCTATGAGTCTGCCTCCAATCAGCTGATAGGCGGTGTTGTTTTAGAGGATGGGCGTGTATTTGACTTTATCTATGATGAAAGTGGTCAAATCACTTATCAAGAGAAGATCCATGATTGAACCTAAAACACTTGAGGAATTAGCCTCCTATGTTGAAAAGCCTGATAAACAGGTTTTCTTTTTTAAAGCTGACTGGTGTCCGGATTGCCAATTTATTTATCCGGTCATGCCTGAAATTGAGGCAGAAAACCCAGAGTTTACTTTTATCAGTGTTGATTGCGATACTTATATGATCATTGCTCAGAAATGGGATGTTTTTGGGATTCCGAGTTTTGTGGTTCTGGAAAATGGTCGAGAAATTGGGAGACTGGTTAATAAACGCCGTAAGACTAAGGATGAAATCAATCAATTCCTAGCAGGATTAAATAAAGATGAAGGAAAAAACAATGATTTTTGCATATAATGAAGAACAAGTTGGCGACGTTTTAATGGTTATTTTACAAGATACCAAGAATGTCAAACGCAGTGTAGAGCGTCGAGGTAAAATAGCCCGTATATTTGCTCAGGATAGTGGTGAAACTCTTGCTTGGAATATCTTTAATGTCTCTTATCTTATTGAAATTAATGGTAAGGGACAGATTTTCCCATCAACCGATGCTGTGGCTATTTTAAATATAGAATTAGCCAAGGAAGATTTTGAAGAAAAACTCGAAGCTACACCGACACCGGTTTTCGTTGTGGGACAAATCATAGAAATGACGCCTCATCCAGACAGTGATCACCTGAATATTTGTCAAGTACAAATCGCTGAGGATAAGATGGTGCAAATTGTTGCGGGTGCACCTAATGCAGCTGTGGGGCTCAAAACAATTGTGGCTTTGCCTGGCGCTATGATGCCAAATGGCAGTCTCATCTTCCCTGGAAAGCTCCGTGGTCAAGATAGCTATGGCATGATGTGTTCACCGCGCGAATTAGCCCTGCCTAACGCTCCGCAGAAGCTCGGAATTATCGAACTAGATGATGATACTGCCATTGGAGAAGCCTTCGATGCTCAAAAGCATTGGAAAAACTAAATAGAAAATGTGAGGGGGGACCAAACTCAAAATCAAAGATTTTGGATTAGTTGTTCCACTTTCATTTTTGATAGTTAAGATAAAAATTCATTTTCTCTCTCAACTTACGAATAAGAAGATAGGAGGTGAAAATATGTATAATAAAGTGATTTTGATTGGACGTTTGACAGCAACCCCAGAAATGGCTAAGACGCCTTCAGAACGATCGGTCACTCATGTAACCCTTGCTGTCAATCGACGCTTTAAAGATCAAAAAGGCGAGCGTCAGGCTGATTTTGTTAATGTGGTTATCTGGGGGAGACTGGCTGAAACTCTGACTTCCTATGCCGGTAAGGGGAGTTTGCTTTCATTGGATGGCGAACTGCGGACACGAAAATATGAAAAAGATGGGCAGATGCACTATGTTACAGAGGTTCTAGCACAATCCTTCCAACTTTTAGAGAGTCGTGCCCAGCGTGCTTTACGTGAAAACAATGGTGCCAATGAACTGAGCGACCTTGTTTTAGAAGAGGAAGAACTGCCTTTTTAAATCTCAGTTAGCTTTCCCGACAAATATCTGACTTTCATATATTAAATAGCCTGAAATAGAAATATTTCAGGTCGTTTTTATATTATTAGTGTTGCAGAATCTAGGCCTAGAAAATGTTATAATAGAGATAACTGAAACTAGGAGGTCAACTGATGAAGATTATCTTTAGTGATATTGATGGGACATTGCTCAATCATGACCATCTTGTGACAAGAGAGACGCAGCAAGCTATTAGAGCTTGTGCTGCCAAAAACATTTATTTTGTGCCAGTTTCTGCCCGTATGCCAGAGGCCATCCAGCCTATTATGGATAGTATCGGGATTACCAGTCCCCTGATTGCTTACAATGGCGCCTTAATTCAGGCTCAAGATGGTAGTGTTATTGATTCAAAAACCATGCCTGCTGACAAGGTTTTTGAAATTTGTCAGTTAATAGAAAAAGAAGATAAAAGCTTAGCTTGGAATATCTACAGTTACCAAAATTGGTTTTCTTCTCACCAAGCTCATAATTTGGTTAGAAATGAAGAACTTGTGGTTGGGCTAGAATCCCAAACTAGGAGTCTGGCAGAATTGTCCTCTTTAAATGAAGCACACAAGGTTCTCATTATGTGCCCGCCAGAAAAGACAGAACAAGTATTGAACAAGCTGAAAGAGCAGTTTCCCGAACTCTCCATCGCCAGGTCCTTACCGCATTTAATTGAAATTATGGCAACTGGTATTGATAAAGGACAGGCTGTTACAACCTTAGCTACTTATTATGATGTTCCAATGGCACAGACCATGGCTTTTGGTGATAACTACAATGATTTGGAGATGTTGGAGACAGTGGGTCAAGGTGTTGTAATGGGGAATGCTCCAGAGCCGCTTAAAGAGTGTATCGGGAAGGTGACCCTTGACCACAATCATGACGGTATTGCCAGAGTCTTAGAAGAAGAGATTTTATAGGTGATTGTGTGAAAAAGCATACATTTATATTGGGGAATTTCCTGATAGCTTTACTCTTTATCGGTATTTCTTACGCCTATTATCACTATCAGCCGGCTGTTCAAGGACAAAGGAAGATAGGGGTGACCTATATGACGATGAATAACAGCTTCTATAGCTATCTTAATTCCCAGATAAAAAAGGTAACAGATGAAAAAGGGGATGTTCTTTTGCTACGCGATCCTGCCATGGACAGCTCTAAGCAGGCAGAACAGGTGAACGACTTTGTCGATCAGCAGGTGGATGCTCTCATTATTAATCCGGTCAATGGTGGGGATAATAAGAGGTTGCAGGCAGCAGTGAGACGGGCCAAAAAATCAGGTATCAAAGTTGTGGCTTTGGATAGTCAGATTACTGATAATCTAGCAGATACGACGGTTGTATCTGATAACTATCATGCCGGCGTTTTATTAGGGAAGCATCTAATGGGCAGCAAGTCATCAGCTACCATTTATCTATTAGCTCATGAAAATACCTATTCGGCTGATGAGCGTTTGCAGGGTTTTAAGGATACCTTGTCGGGGTACAAGGCCTATCAGATTGTTGGTCAAGCCAATGCTCAGGGGCAGACTGAATTAGCCATGCCTTTGACCGAAAAGGCTCTGGCGAAAAATCCTAAAATCAACACTATTATGGCAATCAATGATCGCAGTGCTATCGGAGCTTTAGCGGCATTGGAGAACCTTAATTTATCCAAAAATACGGCTGTTTATAGTGTTGATGGTTCGCCGGATATCAAATCACTGATTTCTAAGAAGGATAATAATCTAGTCACTGTTGCTCAATTTCCTACTCAAATGGCTAATCAAAGTATCACAGCTGCCTATAAACTTTTGGATGGGAAAAAGGTTGAAAAAACGATTACTATTCCAGTTAAATTAGTTGATAAGGATAACATTTCTCATTACAATCTAACGGGGTGGGAATAATGACAAGCCAAAGAGTTATCAATATATCGCGTTATATCCTCGTCGTGATCAACTTCTTAGCCATTTGGAATATCGGCATGACCTATCTCTTGAGCAGTAAGTATATTGTTGCCCATCATTTAAGCCAATCCCTGCTGGAAAATTTGGAGGTTGCTCCTCAGTCGCCCACTTTAGTTTTTTTCACTTCATTGGGGGGTTATCTCTGCCTTGTTGGAGTCATTTATTTGAGAGCCAGGAGAACTTCGATTGGCTTGCTCATGTTGGAAATTTTTCTCATGTTGAGCGTTTTCGTAACCCTACAGTATTCCTATAATGGTATCATTTTACTAGTATTTTTGGATATTTTTTATAGTTTAGATTATACCATCTTGCAGCGTAAACGCAGTTGGGCCCTGGTTCTATTCATCAGTTCTCTGCTACTTTTACTGTCGGACAACGATGTCTTATCCAGTATGATTAAAATTCCTGATGTAGATACTTATTTAAATTTTTATGCTGATAGAACCCAGTTTGGATTTAAGTTGATCAAGAATTTGCTCTATTCTTTAAATCTAGTTGCGTTTTTTGGTTCTTTCATTTTTTATATTGTTATCAGTGCCAGAGAACGGCAGGAGATGCAGGAAAAATTACAAGAAATTTCCAAAATCAATGAAGACCTCAATGCCTATGCGGATTTGACCGAAAAAATAACGGAAGATAGAGAACGTAAGCGCATCGCCCGTGAAATCCACGATACTTTGGGGCACGCTTTGACTGGTATTTCCTCTGGTATGGATGCTGTTTCCGTCTTGATTGATATGAACCCAGATAAGGCCAAGGAGCAGGTCAATAAGATGTCTCTGGTCGTCAGAAATAGTATCCAAGATGTTAGACGATCACTCAATCGACTTAGACCAGAAGCCTTAGAAGGTCATACCTTAAGAGGAGCTTTAGAAAATATGTTAGTCGAGTACCAGAGTCTTTCCAAGCTTAAAATTGAATTCATTTATGATTGGGGAGATGCTGATTTAGACATTACCACTGAAGATATTATTTTTCGGGCTATTCAAGAATCAGTGACTAATTCTCTACGCCATGGCCATGCTAATCAGGTAGTAGTTCATTGCTATCAAGATGAGCATTATTATCGCATCACCATCCGAGATGATGGCATGGGCTGTGAGCATATTAATGTTGGCTACGGTCTCATGCAGATGAAGGAACGGCTCAGTATGGTTGGCGGTAGTGTTATTTATGATGGCAGCCAAGGCTTTTTGACACAAATTATTATCCCAAGAACGAAAGGAACTAATCATGATTAAGGTGATGATTGCAGATGATCAGGAATTGATTCGGGATTCCCTCCAAATTATTCTCTCAGCCCATGATGATATCGAAGTTGTTGGCACTGCTAGCAATGGTTTTGAAGTACTTGAAGCTATTGCATCCGAACGTCCAGATGTTATTTTAATGGATATTCGGATGCCTAAGATGGATGGGGTCATGTGTACCCAGAGGGTTAAAGAATTGCATCCTGAGGTAAAAATCATTATTCTAACAACTTTTGATGATGATGATTTTATTTTTAGTGCCTTAAAATTTGGAGCGTCTGGCTATTTGCTTAAAGGGGTTTCTACAGATGAACTCTATCAGGCTGTTGTTACTGTCTATGATGGCAAATCAATGCTCAATCCTGACATTGCTACCAAGGTTTTTAAAATTTTCTCACAAATGGCACAATCTAATCTGAATATTCAAGTTGAAGATACTCAGGTTTCCGATTTGTCAAAAACAGATTGGCGTATTATCCAACAAATAGGCTTTGGTCTATCCAATAAGGAAATTGCTACCAAACTCTATCTATCCGAAGGGACGATTAGAAATTACCTCTCTAATATTCTGTCAAAATTATCCTTGAGGGATCGAACGCAGTTGGCTATTTGGGCAGTACAGACTGGTGTAACAACCCATAATTTTGAGGATTAAATATGGATATATCAAAGTTAAAAAATCTTAACTGGCGCTTTTGGTCTGGTCTTCTTTTGGTCTTGATGGCGCTTTCTAACTTGGTATATTGGAGTCAGTTTCATATTATCCGTTTAGAGATAGGTCTTTACACCGATAGTAGTTGGGATGTTCCTACAGACGAAGGAACAAAGATGATTGATCAGGCGATTAGGGAATTTGAGAAAAAGCACCCCAAGGTTGATGTGGTTTATGAAAGTGGTATTGATAAAGCTGGTTATAGCAGCTGGCTTTCAGACAAAATTATTTTGGGCGAGACCCCAGATGTTTTTATGTTACCCGATGGTAGTTTCAATTCCTTGGCTCAAGATAAGGTTTTGCTCAATCTTAATCCTTATATGAACCGATTGGACACTAATGATTTTTATCCGGCTAGTTTAAAAGCTGGTCAGTATCAGGGAACGAGTTATAGTCTACCCTATGAAAATAACGTTATGATGCTCTGCATCAACAAAGATTTACTGGAAGCTGCTGATATTGAGATACCTTCGTCTGGTTGGAGTTTGGATGAATTCTATCAGCTCTGTAAGAAGTTGTCACGAGATACAGATGGTGATGGACAGTTGGATCAGTTTGGGGTCACAGATTATAGTTGGCAGGATGCCATATCTGCCCATGGTCTATCTATCTTTTCAAATGAGCCTTCAGGGTCAGTTTCTATCAATAATGAAGGTATTAAGTCTGCTTTGGATTTCTACACTAAATTAGACAAATTATCCGGCGCAACCAAGGTCAGCTCTGATGATTTTGATAAAGGGAAAGTAGCTTTTATGCCGATGACCTTAGCAGAATATCGAACTTATAAACCTTATCCCTATCACATTTCTAAATACTCTTCCTTTGAGTGGACCTGTGTTCAAATGCCAGTCAAGTCAAAAAAGGTGGTACCTAATCAGTTACAAACCTCGCTTTTTGGTATTTCTTCTAAAAGTCAGTATAAGGACTTAGCATGGGAATTCATGACCTTACTGACAAAAGACGACTATCAGACCAAGCTGATGATAGAGTCATCAGGGGCTTCTGTGAAGAAGAGTGTTGTTCAGAATGATACGATTGCAAAACAATTCAGTAGAGACAATTTCGGGAGCAGTGCTCTTACAACAGACACGTTAGATGGGATGTTGTCACGGTCCAGAGTCCAGCCAAGTAATTCTCAATCCCAAGAGATTATGGATAAAGCAGACTATCTGATTACCCAGTCAATAACTAAAGGAACGCTGGATGGTGACCTTCAAGATATTCAGGAGAAACTCAATAATCAGAAGAACTAGGACATGTGGAATCTCATCTCCCTAATGTTTTTGCTAAAATGTGACAAATGTCAATTATTGAGTGAGGATTGTCAATGACAGAAAGTGACAATCTACAATTTTAAAACGCTTTCAGTTTTTGTAAAATATAGACAATTAAAGAAGGAGGGTCCTATGAAGTATCTAGTATTAGTCAGTCATGGTGGCTTAGCTGAAGGTCTCAAGACCTCATTAGCTATGTTTGCTGGTGATAAAATTAATCAAGTTCTAGCCTTTGGCTTGAAGGATGGTAAATCAGTTGATGAATTTGCTGTTGAAGTCAAGGAAGATCTGGCAGCACAAACCAAGCCAGAAGACGATTTTATCATTTTAGCTGATATTGTCGGCGGCAGTCCCTTGACAACTTTCCTCAATGTTCTCGAGGAAAAAGGTAAATTGGGTACAGCAGTTGTTATTGGAGGAATGAACTTAACAGCAGCTTTAACCGCAGTTGTTATGAAAGATTTAGCTGAAGGCGATGCCTTGGCGGAAAATATCCTGTCAGAAGCTTCCTCTGCCCTTCAACAATTTAAAGTCGCTGCGGCTGAAGCAGACGACGAAGATGATGATATTTAAAATAAAAAGGAGAATTTATTCATGTCTATATCATTTGTACGTATTGATGACCGTATGATCCACGGTCAAACTGTAACACGTTGGGCAAAAGAATACCCATGTGATGGACTTATCGCCGTTAACGACGCAGCAGCTGGCAATAAGGTGCTTGTTCAAGCTTATAAAGGTGCTTCCGATAAGAAAACCTTTGTTTGGACTAAAGAAGCCTTCAAACAAAAATCTCAGAAGGTTTTAGAATCTGATAGTCGTTATTTCTTGATTACAAAGAATCCTATTGATATGAAAGAAATCTTGGTTGATCAAGGTTTTGTTCCTGATGATATTAAAGAAATTATCGTTGGTCCGGCTAACGATCGTCCAGGAGCAGTTAAACTTGGCAACAACCAATCAATTACTCAAGAAGAGGCAGATGCTATTGAAGCGATCGAACAAGCTGGCTATAAGGTGAAATTCCAACTTCTACCAGATGTTTCAATCGGTTACTGGTCTGACTTCAAGAGTAAGTTTGGCTATTAAATAAAATAATAGAGGACAATTTGTCCTTACCAAATAGAAAAGGAGAAATGTTATGACAATTTCTTGGATACAGGCCGCTATTTTAGGCCTATTCGCTAGTTTGTCTTCTATGCCTGGTATGGGTGGTTCCAGTATTGGTAACTACACTCTGGGCCGTCCCTTAGTCGGGGGTCTCGTCTGCGGTATTGTTCTTGGAGATCTCAAGACAGGTATTGTTTGTGGGGTTGCTATGCAACTGGTTTACATCGCTCTGGTAACACCCGGCGGTACTGTATCAGCCGATGTTCGTGCGGTATCCTATATCGGGATTCCGCTTGCCATGGTAGCTATTCACTCACAAGGACTGTCTGCCACTTCTACTGATGCGGCTAACCTAGCTAAATCAATGGGGACTCTGGTAGGAACAGTCGGTACCGTTCTTTTCTACGGAACAGCTACTATGAACTTGGTTTGGCAGCACATCGGTTGGAAAGCTGTTGAAAATAGACAATATAAACGTCTTTATACTGTGGATTGGGGACTTCCTTGGATTTCACATTTCATCTTCTCATTCCTGCCAACTTTAATCATGTGTAAGTTAGGTGCAGACGCCGTAACAGCTCTTAAAACCGCACTTCCAATGGACGGCATTCCAATGAAAACCCTCTTTACAGTAGGTTCGCTGCTTCCATGTGTGGGGATTGCCATCCTCTTAAAACAAATTGTTGAAAAACCCGTTGACTTTGTACCGTTCTTTGTTGGCTTTACTCTTGCCGCATCACTTGGTCTGAACTTAGTATCAAGTGCTGTTATCTCACTTATCTTCGCTGTTATCTTCTATGAAATTGCCAGCGTGCGCAACATGAAAGTAGCGGCAGCAGGCAGTGCTGACTTTGATGACGATGAGGAGGATATTTAAAATGGCTCAAAAGAAAATTACCAAGAAAACATTAACAAAATCATTCCACCATTGGTATTATGGTCACTTAACCTGTTTTTCTCAAGAACATATGCAGACTTTTGGTTACTTGACCTCCATGCTGCCAATCGTTGAAGAACTCTATGATAATGAAGATGATAAGGCACGTTCTATGCAAACTTATACGGCCTTCTTCAATACTGAACCACAATTAGGTTCCCTCGTTGTCGGTGTTACTGCTGGTTTGGAAGAAGCTCGTGCCAACGGAGCTGATGGTGTTGATGACGAAACAATCAATGGTCTGCGTGCCGGACTTATGGGCCCTATAGCTGGTATTGGTGACTCTCTTGTTGTTGGTACCTTGATTCCTATTATCTTGGGTATTGCTCTTGGTTTATCATCAAATGGATCACCAGTCGGTGCCATCTTCTATATCATTGTTTGGAACCTACTGGCCTACTTTGGTATGCGCTTTGCCTACTTCAAGGGGTATGAACTTGGTGATAAAGCCGTTGAAGTTTTGGTTGGTCCTCAAGGACAAGCTATCCGTAAATCCGTTGCTATTGTCGGTGGTATGGTTGTTGGTGCCGTTGCTGCTACTTGGGTACCTATCACAACAGCTTTTGAATTAAAAAATTCTTCTGGGAAAACGTTCTTGGTTCTGCAAGATCAATTGGACGGCGTTTATCCAGGTTTCTTGACAGCTGCCTTTGTAGTCTTTTGTTGGTGGCTAATGGCTAAGAAAAATATTTCACCAATTATGGTTATGCTGCTCTTGGTTGTAATCGCCTTCCTCGGTGTTATAACTGGTTTCTTCAATCCAGGATTGAAGTACTAAAATAACTTGGAGTGATTATGCTGACAGAAAAAGAATTTGTAGATGGCTATGAGAAAGAGATTACCTATCAAAAGCACATGATTGAAAATTTGGGGCGTTGGTTTACTCTGATGTTTCTCATCGCTAGTATAGGTGTCATTCTGGTCTATACCCTCTCAGCACATTTGATCGCTCTGATTATAGGAATCATCTTAATTGTTCTGGGTGTCTTAGGAATGCTCATATTTGGTTATGGTATCTACAAGGGGCGTCTTAATGTTCAAAGGGTTATAGATGATTTTGAAGAAAAGCTAAATCAGGCTAAAATAAAATAACTAAAAAAACTTTGCCAAAAGGTAGAGTTTTTTCTTGACTAATTCTGACCAAATGCTAAAATAATAGATGTAATTAGCACTTATAACATAAGAGTGCTAAAAATTAATTGATGGAGGATATTATGTTAAAACCATTAGGTGATCGTATTGTTGTTAAATTTGAAGAGGCAGAAGAGAAAACTGCTGGTGGTTTTGTTCTGGCAGGAGCCAGTCACGAAGCGACAAAGACTGCAACGGTTGTCTCTGTCGGTCAAGGAATGCGTACATTGACGGGAGAGCTGATAGCACCGAATGTTGCTGCTGGAGATAAAGTTTTAGTGGAAAATAATGCCGGTCTTGAAGTGAAAGATGGTCAAGATAAGGTTGCAATTGTTCGCGAAACAGATATTTTAGCAGTATTAGTCTAAGTTTTGGAGAGAAAGGAAAATAAGTCTATCGTACAGATGGATTTGGTAGTATATTATGGCAAAAGATATTAAATTTTCAGCAGATGCACGCACAGCTATGGTACGTGGTGTAGATACTCTGGCAGATACAGTAAAGGTAACGCTTGGCCCTAAGGGACGCAATGTTGTCTTGGAGAAATCATTTGGTTCTCCTTTAATTACCAATGATGGTGTGACTATCGCCAAGGAAATTGAGTTGGAAGACCATTTTGAAAATATGGGAGCCAAGTTGGTTTCAGAAGTGGCTTCGAAAACCAACGATATTGCTGGTGATGGTACAACAACAGCTACCGTGTTAACTCAAGCGATTGTTCGTGAAGGTCTAAAAAATGTCACAGCAGGTGCTAACCCAATTGGTATCCGTCGTGGAATTGAGACAGCTGTTGAGACAGCCGTTGAAGAATTGAAAGTTATCGCTCAGCCGGTCGCCAATAAGGAGGCTATCGCTCAGGTCGCTGCTGTCTCTTCACGCTCTGAAAAAGTTGGGGAATATATTTCAGAAGCCATGGAACGTGTAGGTAATGATGGTGTCATCACTATTGAAGAATCACGCGGTATGGAAACTGAGCTAGATGTAGTTGAAGGAATGCAATTTGATCGTGGTTACCTCTCACAATATATGGTAACAGATAATGAGAAGATGGTTGCTGATCTTGATAATCCTTATATCCTCATTACAGATAAGAAGATTTCAAATATCCAAGATGTCCTGCCTTTATTGGAAGAAGTACTTAAAATGAGCCGTCCTCTATTGATTATTGCTGACGATGTAGATGGTGAAGCTCTCCCTACTCTGGTTCTCAATAAGATCCGTGGAACTTTCAATGTTGTTGCAGTCAAGGCACCAGGGTTTGGTGACCGCCGTAAGGCTATGTTGGAAGATATTGCCATTTTAACAGGTGCTACAGTCATCACTGAAGATTTAGGTTTAGAACTCAAAGATGCCACTGTATCTTCTTTAGGACAAGCAGCTAAGATTACGGTGGACAAAGATTCAACTGTTATTGTTGAAGGAGCCGGTGAAGCTTCCGCTATCGCTAACCGTGTTGCTTTAATCAAGTCGCAGTTGGAAACAACAACGTCTGACTTTGATCGCGAAAAATTACAAGAACGCTTAGCTAAATTATCAGGTGGTGTTGCTGTTATTAAAGTTGGAGCAGCAACTGAGACTGAACTAAAAGAAATGAAACTTCGAATTGAAGATGCGCTCAACGCAACACGTGCAGCGGTTGAAGAAGGTATTGTTTCCGGTGGGGGTACAGCTCTTGTCAATGTCATTGAAAAGGTTGCTGCACTTGATTTAGAAGGAGATGAAGCTACTGGTCGCAATATTGTTTTACGCGCCCTTGAAGAACCGGTTCGTCAGATTGCTGCAAATGCTGGTTATGAGGGCTCAGTGATTATCGAAAAACTCAAGAGCAGCCAAGTAGGAATAGGCTTCAATGCGTCTAATGGTGAATGGGTTGATATGGTTGCTACCGGTATTATTGATCCTGTGAAGGTTAGTCGTTCAGCTTTACAAAATGCTGCATCAGTGGCCAGTCTCATCTTAACAACAGAAGCTGTTGTCGCTGACCAGCCAGAAGAAGCTGCTCCGGCTGCACCAGCCATGGATCCATCAATGATGGGCGGTATGATGTAGTAAGGTTAAAGTTTTTAAGAGATTATTGACAATAAAAATGGTGTCCTCAATTGGCACTGCCCCCCTAACATGAGACAGAAGAAAAACACTCCTGTTGAAATCTAGTAAACTAGAAACAGGAGTGTTTTGTTATGATCAAAAAAGCCTATTCGTTAGAAACTAAGTTAGCCTGCATTGAAATGAAAAAGGCAGGTAAGTCCAATAAGGTCATCATGGAGACCTTGGGAATTAAGAATGATAGTCAAATCTACACCTGGATGAGATGGTATGAGAATGATGAAATGCATCGTTTCCATCAACCTGTGGGGAA
>NZ_JBHSAC010000025.1:0-18944 GCF_042649885.1 Streptococcus dentapri
GTAGCCAAAGACAGACAGATCACCCAGCTGGCCCAGCCTTGGCTGCCGCCGCTGAAAGAGAGGATTTATCTAAAGAAAACAGCCTTCCAAAAGGCTTGGAATTCTTCAGCTTCTGATTTACGTTTTGCAGTTGGTATGGCCGACATGCCTTATGCCCAGAAACAGGAGGCGGTCTCGATCGATCTGATTCATGACGGACATGTGGCTCTCTATGGCGGTCCCAGCACTGGTAAAACGACCTTCTTGCAAACCGCTATTCTTGATTTAGTCCGGCATTATTCGCCCAGAGATTTAGAGCTTTATTTGATTGACTTTGGAACTAACGGACTGTCGGTTTTCAGGTCCTTCCCACAAGTGGCTGATACTTTTTCTATGGATCAGCCGGATAAGCTGATCAAATTAATCCAGCGGCTTAAAGCTTTGCACAGCCAGCGTAAGCGACTATTAGCCAAAGATGGGGCAGCTACTCTGGAAGTCTATCAAGAGCTGACCGGCAAGCATCTGCCACATATCGTGGTGGTCTTGGACAATTATGATGCTATGAAAAATGAAGCTTTTGAGACGGCCTTGGTCAACGAATTAATTATATTAGCTCGTGAGGGTATTGCTTTAGGTATGCATTTGATGCTGACAGCAGGGCGTCAGCTTAACGTTCGGATTGCCCTGCATTCTAATATCAAGATGCAGCTCGTACTGCATCAAAATGACTCCAGTGACATCACGAATGTCGTGGGAAGTACACCCTATCGCCATATGGACGATATTAAGGGCCGGGCTCTGATGGCTAGAGAAGAAGTGGATATGGTGCAGTTTTATCTGCCGCTTCAGGCCAAGGACTCGGCGGCCTTCCTGCAGGCTTTGAAAACCGAAGCTAAGCAGATGCAGGAGGCTTGGACTGGCGATCTGCCGCGGGCGATTCCAATGGTTCCTGACATCTTGGTACTTGAGGAATTCCGTCGGCGTAAAGACTACCAGCAGGCCCTACATGACGGTCATTTGGCCTTAGGTCTGCATAAGGATACGGTAGAGCTGATCAGCTGGAAACGCCGCCAATCCAATCTGCTCTATTTGAGCAATGACCAGGAACATCAAAAGCTGTTTTTGAGTTATGCCTTGGAAAATCTAGACTTATCTGATGAACAGGTTTTTGTCTTTGCCCCGCCTTTGCACCTCTTGCCAGAGGATGACCGCTATGAGCTGGTTTCGGATATAAAAGAGATCAGTGAGCTGTTGGAGGCGAGTGAATTTCGCTTAAAAGAAAAAGTTAAGGCCAATGATAGGGAAAAAGAGAATCTGTTTGTTTTTTATGATTTTGCCAATCTCATTTCTCAGCTGGATCGCAAGGCCCAGCACCATTTGACCTATATTTTGGATAAGGGGCGTCAGGCTGGATACAGCAGTTTGATCTTGTCTGATACAGTCCTAGCCAATCGGATTGATGTCGCAAGCAAGTTTGTCAAAACGACCAAGCAGATGGTGTTTGATATGAAGCTTGGAGACCAAGGTATTTTGACTCCAAGCAACAAACCTAAACAAGAAAGCCCATTAGGTTTCCAAGAACAATGGTATTTAGAGGATAAAAAAGCTTCTAAAATGCAAGTAACTTACATAGGAGAAGACAATGAGTGATAATGACAAAGCCGCTTTAAAAGCGAAAATTAATCAGGCAGAAAGTTTATCGGCTCAAGCTTCCGCCAAAGCAGAAGCGATTATGAAAGCCATCCTTTTGGTCTCACGTGCCTCGACTAAGGTGGAGTGGACGCTCAAGAGCCATTCTAATATCAAAGAAAACTACAAATTAGCTGGCAAGCCTTATGCCGATATGTCGGAAAATGAAGAAAAGATCGCAACGACTGCCAGTAAGGATTTGGACGGCAAGCGCGACGATCTGTTGGCTGACTTGCAAAGCGCCTATTCTGCAGCGAAGACTAATGCAGATATCGCAAGTGCTAGCGTCGCAGCTCTCAAAAGTCAGCTTTAGTCAAATATAGAAAAGGAGGATACTATGGCAGAAACAGAAACCTTTCCGAAAGTAGAAGATATCGGTGGCTTGGGTGACTATGCCCAGCAGATTTACCAGTTTACCGACAGCTACAGCACAGCTGCCAATAAGACTTACCGCACTTATACGACCACCTTTGAAGAAAATGATCAGCAGGGTCAGGTGATTACCGCCTTTATGAATAAGCTCAACACCATGCAGTCCCAGCTGTTTGATCAGTTTCCGGTGGCTTTGGATACCTATGCCCAGACAGTTGGTGACTATGAAGGAGCCTTGACAGGACTGGGATTTCAGAGCCGCATGTGGTCTAAGCTGTCCGGTGCTGAAAGCTTAAAGCAGATCTATTCAGCTGGCGGCAGCCAGATTGAGGCGCTTAACGAGACAATAACCAGTCTCAAGTCGACTTTTGACACGGCTGCAGCAGTCGCTGAGGTGGAAGCTCCAGATTTGAATGCTATCAAAGAGACAGCGACTACAGATTTCTCAACCGCCGGCACTAAGCGCACGACCATGGCCAGCAATGTCGAGACGGCCTGGACTAGCTTCACCAGCAATCTGACCTCACAGGCAGCTGTGATTCAGGGCTTTGAGCAGGTGATTAACAATGCCCGCTACATGGGGGAGTGGAGCCCCAAGGAAGTCTATGCGGCCATCAAGCGCGGGGACTTTACCGCTGATGAGATGTATTATATCGACGCCATCTCCAGCAAGGAGGACGGCCAGGCCTTAAAAGCCATCATGGGCGAGGACCCCGGGAAGGTGACAGATATCAATCCTGATAAGGTCAGCAAAGGGCTGTATGATGTGGCCGCTGATGAGATGACTGACTGGATGGAAGAAGGCGCTAAGCTGGGCGGGGAGAACCGCTACAGCAAGAAATACGACAAACTGTTTGAGGCTTTAAATAAAAATGATACGGACCAGAACAACAAGTGGTTTCTTAATCTCTTAGAAGCCGGCGACCGCCGCGCAACGCTCTTAATGGCGGAAATGACCCGTATCTATGATGCGGATCCCAGCCAGCTGAACAGTGAGCAGATGCAAGCCCTTCAAACCCGTCTGGAAGCCTATAACAATTACCTAGGTGTTTTCAATTCAGCAGCTTATCTGGAAGTCGGCAGCTACACTAAAGAGGGTAAAAAAACAGGGCCTGAGCAAATCTACACTAGCTATCATCATGACGTCGCCCTATCCAATTTCAGTTTTGATAATAATGGCCGAGGGATCAGTTTTGATTATGCGAATAAGAGCTATAGCGTCCAGAAGGCAGATAAGAAGACAGGTCTGCCTAAGGGTTCTGAAATTGGTGCAAGAATATATGAAAATGGCGATTGGACGGGAGATGATCCGAAACGTTTCCACAGCGGTGAGGTGTATGACCAGGTCGGCGCCCAGGTTAAATCAGATTCCAAAGAATACGCGGAACTGCAGAAGGCCAGGAAAAAGGCTCTGGATAACTATACCAAGGAAGTGTCTAAAGCCATTGCATCAGGTGCCCTGACCTCCCTCAATCCAGCCGCCGGCTTGACCTTTAACGTCCTGTCCAACATGGCTGACGGCAATCTGGGGGCGGCTTCCAGCTCAGCTGTCGGAGACCCAACGGCCGCCAAATCCCTGGCGGACAGCTTTGACGCAACGGTTGAGTATATGAACAAGGTCAACGAGATTAATATGGCTGAAAAAGCCTCTGGAAGCGATCCTGCCAGTGGCCGCAATGGCTATCTGGATAAGGGGACCTGGTACCTGGATGATGTCACCGGCAAAAATTCCTCGACAATGGCCTACTCGACGGATCATTACTACGATTTTAACGCCACCTTAAGACTTCGCGAGATGGATACCAAAGGAGCCGTGGGCTATGTAGAGTCCAGAGGAATTGATACAAAAGGTCAATCAACTAGTGAGTATATCAAAGAGACAATCTACGAGGCTGAAAAGATGAAAAATCGTGGCAAGGATCCGAATCTTGATTCAACTGTTGTGGCCTACCTAGCGGGAGATCCTAGTGTTCAGCTCTCTGATTTAGATGCCACTCAAATCAGTAATATGGAAAAGTATTTAGGTGATTTAGGTTCGGAAACGAGTGGAGAAGATTATAGAGACTATTTGGAAGATACATATGAGTATCACTAGGAGGCCTTCTATGACAACGAAAAAAAAATTATTTCTTACCTTCCTGGCCCTTTCTGTCACAGCCCTTGGCGCCTATATCTTTTATTTGGACTATACCGGTAATATGAAAGAGCACTACGGGAGCTATATTGCCTATACCGGTCAAGTTGAATTGGATGATTACGCCTTCATTGACAAGGGTCATGCGGTGGTGACTCATTTTAAACAAAAGCAGACCAAGGATTTGGAAAAGATGAAGAAATACGGAAAACGCTCGGTCCTGAAAGAAAGCTCCCCTCGTTCTATTGTGACGAGTTCAGACTATCTTATTTTGCTTACTGCCAATCTAAAAGGAGATTATGCCCCCGATCGGTATCAGCCCGATCATATTAAAAGGAAAAAGGGTGAAACTTGGGAACTAGTTATTTATAAACGCGTGGGAGATCGCCTGAGAAAATCAACAATCGATTTGTTTGACTTGCAATCCTCAGTTAATAATTCTATCATAGTAAATGACACTTTGGTTCGTTTAAATAATGGACATGTAGGATTGAGTATAACATTGGGGTGGTTTAAATCTGCTTATCTTGATCTCATAACACATAAAGTCGTTGATAAGTCTTCTTATCATTCTACAATCACAGCCTTTGGTGGTAATATTTTGGAGAACATAGTATATTCAGATACAGGAAAAAACGATGTAAATAGATATGCGGATGTTGGTTTATTAGGAGGCGTGTATGCATTTCCTTTTGATGCCAACAAATTAAAAAGCCAAGAAACTCATCTTTCTATTGCCTCCCAATACCCTGAAGCTTATCAGCTGCTTCTGAAGGATAACAGCTATTTATCCATAATGGTGGATGATACGAAGTCTAATGTTAAGGCTTATGCTTCTGTTCTAGGGCTGTTTAACAAGGATGGGGAAGCCGGAGTCTTCAAAGATCTTCCTATTTCCAAGAATAATTCTGTTGATAAACAAGAACACACTGTTAATTCTTATGAAGAGTTTATGCAGTATTATAATTTTTCAAGATAAAAGCCCTTTAGCTCAGATTCTTGTCGGCTTTTCCAGTGCTAGTAAAAATTCCTCGACAATGGCTTACTCGACGGATCATTACTACGATTTTAACGCCACCTTAAGACTTCGCGAGATGGATACCAAAGGAGCCGTGGGCTATGTCGCTCAAAAACGGGGAATAAGTGAAGCAGAGGCCAGAAACTACATTAAGACAACTCTTGAAAATCAGGCTGATGATGAAGTGGTTCGTTATTTAGCAGGAGATCCTAGTGTTCAGCTCTCTGATTTAACTGCCAAGCAAATCAATGATATGGACATGTATTTAGGTGAATTAAGTCAGCCAGGTCAGGAAACGAGCGCAGAAGGCTACAGAGACTATTTGGAAGATACATATGAATATGAGTATGAATAGGAGGCCTTCTATGACGACGAAAAAAAAATTATTTCTCACCTTTCTGGCCCTCTCTGTCACAGCCCTTGGTGCCTATATCTTTTATCTGGATTATACCGGCAATATGAAAGAGTATTATGGCGCCTACGATACCTATACCGGTCAATTTGAGATTGATGACTATGCCTTCATCGACAAGGGGCATGCGGTGGTGACTCATTTTAAGCAAAAACAGACCAAGGATTTGGCAAAGATGAAGAAGTATGGGAAGCGCTCGGTCCTGAAAAAAAGCTCCCCTCGTCCTATTGTGACGAGTTCAGACTATCTTATTTTGCTTACTGCCAATCTAAAAGGAAATTCTGGCTCCTATCCGTATAGTCGCCCTGATCATCTTAAAAGGAAAAAGGGTGAAACACGGGACCTGGTTATTTATAAACGCGAGGGAGATCACCTGAGAAAATCAACACTCAATTTGTTTGACTTGCAATCCTCAGTTAATAATACTATCGGAGTAAATGAGACTTTGGTTCGTTTAAATAATGGACATGTAGGATTGAGTATAACATTGGGGTGGTTTAAATCTGCTTATCTTGATCTCATAACACATAAAGTCGTTGATAAGTCTTCTTATCATTCTACAATTACCTCCTTTGGTGGTAATATTTCGAGGAATATAGTATATTCAGGTACCGGAAAGAATCGTGTAAATAGATATGCGGATGTTGGTTTATTAGGAGGCGTGTATGCATTTCCTTTTGAGGCCAACAAATTAAAAAGCCAAGAAACTCATCTTTCTATTGCCTCCCAATACCCTGAAGCTTATCAGCTGCTTCTGAAGGATAACAGCTATTTATCTATGATGGCGGATGATACGAAGTCTAATGTTAAGGCTTATGCTTCTGTTCTAGGGCTGTTTAACAAGGATGGGGAAGCCGGAGTCTTTAAAGACCTGACGATTTCTGAATTTTATACCGTTGACAAACAAGAACACACCGTTAATTCTTATGAAGAGTTTATGCGGTATTATAATTTTTCAAGCTAAAAGCCCTTTAGCTCAGATTCTTGTCGGCTTTTCCAGTGCTAGTAAAAATTCCTCGACAATGGCCTACTCGACGGATCACTACTACGATTTTAACGCCACCTTAAGACTTCGCGAGATGGATACCAAAGGAGCCGTGGGCTATGTCGCTCAGACTCAGGGAATAAGTGAAGCAGAGGCCAGAAAGACCATTAAGGAGACTCTTAAAGCTAAGGCTGATGATGAGGTGATTCGTTATTTAGCAGGAGATCCTAGTGTTCAGCTCTCTGATTTAGATGCCACTCAAATCAATGATATGGAAGAGTATTTAGATGAGTTAAGTCAGCCAGGTCAGAAAATGAGCGCAGAAGGTTACAGAAACTATTTGGAAGATACATATGAATATAAGTATGAATAGGAGGCCTTCTATGACAACGAAAAAAAATTATTTCTAACCTTTCTGGCCCTCTCTGTCACAGCCCTTGGCGCCTATATCTTTTATCTGGACTATACTGGCAATATGAAAGAATACTATGGGGCCTACGATACCTATACCGGTCAATTTGAGATTGATGACTATGCCTTCATCGACAAGGGGCATGCGGTGGTGACTCATTTTAAGCAAAAACAGACCAAGGATTTGGAAAAGATGAAGAAATACGGAAAGCGCTCAGTCCTGAAAAAAAGCTCCCCTCGTCCTATTGTGACGAGTTCAGACTATCTTATTTTGCTTAATGCCAATCTAAAAGGTGTTTATGACAGCGATCCGTATCAGCCTGATCATCTTAAAAAGAAAAAGGGTGAAAAGTGGGAGCTGCTTATTTATAAACGCGAAGGGGACCATCTGAGAAAATCAACACTTGATTTGTTTCAATTAAGGGAACCGACAAAAGGCACTCTTTCGATATATGGGCCAATCCTGCCGCTTCAGAATGGTCACAAGGGGTTAAAAGTTATTGTAAGTGCTAGCACACGTATTATTGATCTCACTACCCACAAACTGATGGATGGTAATGTCTATAAAGAAAGCATTGAAAATCCAAATAGTAGAGCGAACGAATTGGCTTATCAAGCTCTAGTCTATCCTGACCTCCCCGATGATGATAGCAATAATCGATTTAGAGATGTTGGGATGTCGGATTTTAGTACTTCTTATGCGTCCCTATTTGACTCTAAAAAATTGAAAAGCCAAGGTGCTAATCTTCCTATCGCCTCTCAATACCCTAAAGCCTATCAGCTGCTTTTAAAGGATAACAGTTACTTATCCATGATGGTGGATGATCTAAAAGTCGACACTAAAGCCAATGCTTCTGTTCTAGGGCTGTTTAACAAGGATGGCGAAGCCGGAGTCTTTAAAGACCTGCCGATTTCCGAGTTTCGTGCCGTTGACAAACAAGAACATACTGTTAATTCTTATGAAGAGTTTATGCGGTATTATAATTTTTCAAGATAAAAGCCCTTTAGTTCACAGGTTCTTGTCGGCTTTTCCAGAGTTGGCAAGAAGCCTACCGGCTGACGGCAATCTGGGGGCGGCTTCCCGCTCAGCTGTTGGAGACCCAACAGCCGCCAAATCCCTGGCAGACAGTTTTGACGCAACGGTTGAGTATATGAACAAGGTCAACGAGATTAATATGGCTGAAAAAGCCTCTGGAAGCGATCCTGCCAGTGGCCGCAATGGCCATTTGGATAAGGGAACCTGGTATCTGGATGATGCTTTAGATTATCGTAGTGATGATGGTAAGGTTCGTGATGACTTTATAGATGACCTAGGTGATAAATATCAGGTCAGTCCGACACAGTAGAAGGGGGTAAGCATGAGGTCATTTTTGAAGCGGCATTGGAAATCTCTGCTGGCAGTTGTCTGTCTGCTTATTTTCTCTTGCGGAAGCTATGTGGGGTATCAAGTCTATCATGAACACCAATTAAAAGACTATTATTCTAAATTCGTTTATTACAAATCACCTCAAAAGATAAAACATTATTCTTTCTTAAATGCCAAAACGGTAGCTGTTTCTTGGATAAATACTGATCCAATATCAGAACAGTATATCTCCAACCACTCCAAAAAATATGTGAAGAAATTTGAAGAAGTCAGTTCAAATTATCTTATTAGAGATAAGATTAGATTAAGGGGGTATCCATCAAGCTATAGGACTATAGAACCAGCCTTTGATAGGAATATTCTACAAAAAGGGGAGTACTGGACAATCGAATTATATAAGGTTAATCAAAAAAGTATTAACCGCAAACCCATCAAAATCAATGTAGCAGATGTGGTTAGGAAAGTTAATAAACATTACGTTCCATATATGCTTAGTATCACCCGTACAAATGGGAAAGCCTATATCAGAGTTTCTTATTCGGATACAAATAAAAGATCTGGTGCCATCTTTATTGATATTGCGACTCAAAAAGTCGTTAATTCCAGTCAATTACAAGCTACTTCCTTTTTAGACAGAACAGCCGCTGACAGCTTTTATTATTTATCGGATTTAGATAATTATTTATCCAACCAAGGAATCAATTTTTATGACAATACTATCAGTCTGACTAAAAAAGGCATTAAAAACTCCAAGCAGTGGCAAATAGCTAAAAAATATCCTAAGGTCTATCAGATTCTCAAAAATGGCGGAAAACTCTATCTCATGCAAGATGGCACAGATATGGATGAGACAGCCAAGATATTGCAGCTCTTTACAAAGGAAGGAAACGACATCTTTGACGGCGTCAAAATTCCAGCTGAGTATACGACAGATGGTCAGGAGCACACCGTAAGATCTTATGAGGAGTTCAAGAAGTATTATAAGGTAGAGGGATAGGGAGTGATGTTCTAGTTAAAGAAAGATGCATAATACGCCATAATATACGATCTTGGCTTTTTGACTATAAAACCAAGCAGGTCACTTGTTATAACTGAAAGGAGAAAATTTAGTGAGTAGTACGAAAAAAATTGATACAGATGCATTAGCTAATGTAAAAAATTCTTATGAAGATCTTAGCAATCAAATCACAGATATTGGCGATGATACTTTAGATGCAACAGCTGCTGAAGCAATTCAATCAGGTAATACAGCTATTAAGGCAACAGCTGCTAATACTAAAGATATGCTGGAGTCTTTCGACAAATATCTAGGAGATGTTGCTGCAGCTTTTAAGGACGTTGATGACAAACTGGCTGAATCCATAGGTGATCCAACACCTGATACGTTAAATGATATTAAACATTCCGATTCCTATCAGCGTTTGGTTGGTAATAAAAAGAAAAAATAAGACTTTGTCTTAATTTCCTAAAAAATCATTTGCCTGTTCCATTATGGAAAACGTAAGAAAATCGGCTCTTTGCCTACTGTAGTAGGTAGAGCGTCCAACATCTAGGGAAGACCAGACCGGTCTTCTCTTTTTGAGATTAAGGGCAATGAGGATGTGCTTTTATGGAGTTTTCATCTTCCAAAAGCTAAAAATATTGCTGCTTAATAGTTCTGATCAGGAAGAAATTTTTTGACCTTATCACGGCTTTAGTCCTGTTTTTGTGACTGGTCTGCCTTTCATTATCTTATGGGATTTTTTATATCCTCAAAAGCTTCATAAACTCTTTCGTGGATATTATCGTAAATGATAGAGCTTGTTTTCTCCTTCTCGGGACCTATCTTGATTGATATTATTGTTAGAGCGGCTGCAATTTCAAGGGAATTTTGATACAATGACAGATAAACGAAAGGATGTCAATGAAAAAATTTCAGTTCTTTTTACTAGTTGAAGCCTTGCTGCTAACAGGGGCTTTACTGACAATTTTATCTGATAACTTGATTGCTTTTATCCTAATTCTGGCGCTTACTCTAATGGCTCTCTCATTTTTTAACAGGGATAATCGCGGTAGCTTCTTGTTAACGATTAGCTGTCTCTTTCTCTTTTTGGTGTTTATGCTCAATCCTTACATGATTGCAGCTATCTTACTGGCCGTTGCCTATACTATTATCAATCACTTTTCTGAGGTTAAACACCGCAATCGATACGCTGTTTTAGAGTTTGAAAAGGATAATCTTTCAGTTGCTCCTAAACCCAATCAGTGGATTGGTGCGAGCCGTCACATCAGTCAGGATTTTTACACTTTTGATGATATCAATGTTATCCGTGTCAGCGGCTCTGATACTATTGATTTGACTAAGGTCATTGTTAGTGGACGTGATAATGTGATTCTTATTAGAAAAATTTATGGTCCTACTAAGATTTTAGTTCCAAGAGACGTAGCTGTTAAACTGGATGTCAGTTCTATTTACGCTAGTGTTTCTTACCTAGGTTTTCCTGAATATGATCTACGCAATCAATCCATCAGGATGGAACAAGAAGATGACAAGGAATTGTTGCGTTCTGTCAAGATTGTCGTCAATGTTCTAGCTGGTTCAGTCGAGGTGGTACGTTCATGAAACGCAATGATTTTCTCTTAATACTTCTATACGTATGTGTTACCATAGGCTTTATTATCTTTATTATTTTTGATAGTTTAAATCTGGATGCGGCAAATATATTTGCCAATGTGAGGGTTTTAGAGAAGTTTCTCTTTTCTGTTATTCTACTGATGTTTTCCATCAGTTTCTTATTAATCCTCGTTTGGTTGGTGGTTGATGATAACAGCAAGCGCCACCTAAATAAAAGTCTGCGTCGGATTATCAATAATCAACCGATTTCAAGGCAACCAGAGTCTGAAATTGGAAAAAATGTTGAGCGCTTGTCTAGGAAGATGAGCCGGATTACAGCCAATCTGCAAAAGACGGAGAATGCCTATATTTCTAATAGTCGTACTCTAGTCACTCAAGAACGCAAACGGATTGCTCGTGACCTTCACGATACTGTCAGTCAGGAATTATTTGCCTCCTCCATGATGCTCTCGGGCGTGGCGCAAAATTTGGATAATATTGACAAAGATCAGCTTAAAGAGCAGCTAAGCCTGATTGAAAGCGCACTTATCAGTGCTCAGAATGACTTACGGATTATGCTTCTACATCTGCGGCCAACTGAGTTGGAAGGGCGTACCCTGTCAGAAGGGATTTCTATATTGCTTAGGGAGCTGAAAGATAAAAGTAATATTGAGGTCATCTATAAAGAAGACATCACCCAGCTGCCTAAGATTATTGAGGATAACCTTTTTAGAATAGCCCAAGAGTTCATTTCAAATACCTTAAAACATGCCCATGCCAGTCGTCTGGAAGTTTATCTATATCAAACAGAAAATGAAGTCCAGTTTAAGATGGTTGATAATGGGGAAGGTTTTGATATGGATGCTAGCCGAGAGTTGAGCTATGGTTTGAAAAACATTCAGGATCGTGTTGATGATCTAGCTGGTACAATGACCATGCTAAGCAGCAAAGGTAAGGGTGTTTCCATGGATATCCGCCTGCCAATTTTAGAAGATAAAGAAGGGGAAGAAAAAAATGACGCAGAAGACTAAGATTATTCTAGTAGATGACCATGAGATGGTTCGAATGGGATTGAAAAGTTTTTTCAATATGCAACCTGATATTGAAGTTGTCGGGGAAGCGGACAATGGTCGTCAAGGTGTCAATCTAGCTTTGGAGCTAAGACCAGATGTTGTTGTGATGGATTTGGTCATGCCTGAGATGGATGGTGTTGAAGCAACCTTAGCCATCTTAAGGGAGTGGAAGCAGGCTAAAATTTTGGTCTTGACCTCCTATTTGGACAACGAAAAGATTTATCCTGTCATCGAAGCAGGAGCTAAAGGCTATATGTTAAAAACGTCCAGTGCGGCCGAAATTCTTAATAGTATTCGTAAAGTTGCTAAGGGAGAGTTGGCTATTGAGACTGAAGTGGATCAAAAGATTCAGTACCATAATCAGCATCCGGAACTTCATGATGAATTGACAGCCCGTGAACGCGATGTCTTGCGCCTTCTAGCCAAGGGTTATGATAACCAGACGATTGCAGATGAGCTCTTCATCTCGCTTAAAACTGTTAAAACACACGTTTCCAACATCTTGGCAAAATTAAATGTAGAAGATCGTACTCAGGCTGTCGTCTACGCCTTTAGACATAGCTTGGTACCACAGGAAGACGAATAAAACAAGGACAAATAGGAAATCTCTCATAAAAAATCTGCAAGAAAAAGCAGAGGTCACCTGCATACAGCTAAAAATAAGCAGAAATGATATAATAACGACTGGTGAGGAATCTATGGACGCAAAAACAAAATATAAAGCAAAAAAGATAAAAATAATATTCTTTGATATTGATGATACTTTGCGTGTCAAAGATACGAGCTATATGCCTGCATCTATCCCTTATGTTTTTGAACAATTAAAAGCTAAAGGACTTGTTACGGGAATTGCTTCAGGTCGAGCTCGTTATGGGGTACCTGACGAAGTTTTGGATTTGAATGCTGATTATTGCGTTAAGCTCAATGGAGCCTACGTCAAAGATCATAAGAAAAACATTATTTTTAAACGCCCGATTCCAGCTCATTTAGTTGAAGAGTATAAGACTTGGGCCGATGAGGTTGGCATCCACTATGGTCTAGCAGGTCGTCATGAAGCGGTTCTATCCCATCGTAATGACATGATTAACAAGGCTATGGACAATGTTTATCCGGGACTTGAGGTTGATCCTGATTTCAATAAAGATCACGAAGTTTACCAGATGTGGACCTTTGAGGACATCGGGGATGATTTACAGCTGCCTGAAAAGTTGGCTGAACAGCTGCGTCTGGTACGTTGGCATGATCATTCATCTGATGTTGTTCTCAAAGGAACTTCAAAAGCTCTGGGGGTTGCTAAAGTGGTAGAGCATTTAGGCTTGAAGCCTGAAAATGTTCTGGTTTTTGGCGATGAATTAAATGACATGGAACTCTTTGATTATGCTGGACTCGCAATTGCTATGGGGGTCTCCCATCCGGAATTGCAGAAAAAAGCAGATTTTGTGACAAAAAAAGTAGAAGAAGACGGTATTTTATATGCCTTGGAGGAACTAGGTTTGGTAGAAAAAGAATTACAATTTCCACAATTGCATTTAGATGATGTTCAAGGTCCTGAAGCGACGATTAAAACTAATATGGGTGATTTACGTGTCAAGCTCTTTGCAGAACATGCACCCAAAACAGTAGCTAACTTTATCGCCCTAGCCAAAGATGGCTATTATGATGGGGTGATCTTCCACCGTATTATCCCCGATTTTATGATTCAAGGCGGTGATCCTACTGGTACAGGTATGGGCGGCGAATCTATTTATGGAGAGCGCTTTGAAGATGAGTTTTCCGAAGAACTTTATAATCTACGCGGGGCACTTTCCATGGCTAATGCTGGTCCTAATACCAATGGTAGCCAATTTTTCATTGTACAAAATAAAAACTTCCCTCACTCTGCTAAAGAGTTAAAACGCAGCGGTTGGCCAGAAGCTATTGCTGATGCTTATGTTCTTGGTGGGACACCGCACCTTGATCGTCGCCATACAGTCTTTGGACAATTGGCCGATGAAGCATCCTTTGAAGTACTTGATAAAATTGCTGCTGTTGAAACTGGCGCTCAAGATAAACCAGTTGATGATGTCGTCATTGAAGCAGTTGAGGTTTTTGACTGATGAAAATTGGTGAAAAATATAAGGGGACAATCACAGGGATCAAACCCTACGGCGCTTTTGTTGGTCTAGAAAATGGAACAACAGGGTTAATTCATATCTCGGAAATCACAACAGGCTATGTTGAAAACATCTATCAGGTGCTAAAAATAGGGCAGGAAGTAGAAGTTCAAGTAGTCGATTATGATGAATACAGTAAAAAAGCCAGTCTATCATTGAGAACCTTGGAGGAAGAAAAACATCATTTTTCTCACCGCCACCGATTCTCAAACAGCCGTTATAAAATTGGTTTCAAACCACTAGCTGACAGTATGGATACTTGGATAAAAGAAGGTTTGGAATATCTCAAGTAACCACTACAGGTGTCATTCAATACAAAAAGTCTGAGACGAATCATCTCAGACTTTTCTTCTTGGATTAGTCAAAATCATAGTAGGCTGTTGATAGATAACGCTCACCATTATCAGGCAGAATAGCCAAAACTTTTTTGCCCGTTCCCAATTCTTTAGCCACCTTAATAGCAGCGGCAATGGCAGCAGCTGATGAGATACCGGCTAGGAAACCTTCTTTGCCGCCTACCTCACGACCGGTAGCAAAGGCTTCATCAGATGTAATACGAATAATGCCATCATAAGCGTTGGTATCAAGGGTTTCAGGAATAAATCCGGCTGAGATACCTTGAATTTTATGAGGACCGGGTTTTTCACCAGAAAGCACGGCTGACTCATCAGCTTCAACTGCATAAATTTTAACATCTGGATTAGTTTTCTTTAATGTGTGCGAAACACCAGAAATAGTGCCCCCAGTACCTACACCGGAAACAAAGGCATCAAGTCCAGTTGGGCCAAAAGCTTCAACGATCTCAGCTCCGGTTGTAACCTCGTGGATAGCTGGATTAGCCGGGTTGTTAAATTGAAGTGGCACCCATCCATTTTGTTTTTGAGCAATCTCTTGGGCCTTGCTAATAGCCCCCTTCATCCCCTCGCTACCAGGTGTCAATACTAATTCAGCTCCATAGGCTTGAATAATTTTACGGCGCTCAATACTCATGGTTTCTGGCATAACGATAATAACTTTATAGCCCTTAGCAGCACCAACCCAAGCCAGACCAATGCCAGTATTACCGCTGGTAGGTTCAACGATAGTATCTCCTGGTTTGAGTGTTCCATCTTTTACGGCAGCTTCAATCATAGCAAGAGCGATGCGGTCTTTAACTGAAAATCCAGGATTAAAAGATTCCAGTTTAACGTAAACATCAGCAGCTCCTTCTGGCACAATGTGATTTAATTTAACAATGGGAGTATCCCCGATGAGCTCTGTAATGTTATCATAAACCTTAGACATAAATTCACCTCTTAGCATAAAATTATGTCTTTAGTATAATCTGCCATAGAGATTCTGTAAAATATAAATTCTCTATCATAGCGATAGGGAATCATTATCAATTATTCATGGGTACTTCAACAATCTGATTGCCAGCCTTTTTAGTCGTCACCTTACCATTGTAAAACTCATTTAAATCTTCTATACAAGCAGTGGATTTTTCTGGATCTACAAAAATAGTCGATAGGACCCTGTCAGAAAACTCGGTCTCAGCTTCCTGTAACCGTTGGCTAGTTAGAAAGTTGGGGAAACTTTGATATTGGGAATAAGTGAGTTCAACTTGAATACCATCTTGCCTCTTAACCTCAACAATACCAATATCAGCGATGGCGTGTGCGACACAGCCGGAATAAGCGCGGATGAGTCCGCCTGTCCCAAGTTTTATACCACCGAAATAGCGAGTGACAACAGCAACAAGGTTTGTCAACTCCTGCTTTTCAAGAACGGTCAGCATAGGGATACCCGCGGTGCCGCTGGGTTCGCCATCATCGCTTGAACGCTTTATTTCCGATTTATCACCGATAATCATTGCAGAACAAGAATGGTTGGCTTTATGGTGTTCTTTTTTTATTTGAGCAATGTAATCACGAGCTTCTTGCTCACTACTTACTCGTTTCATGTGGCAAAGGAAACGTGATTTTTTTATAGTTTCTTCAATTATTTTATCTTGAGTGATTGTTTTATAAGCCATGAAAAAATTTTATCATATTTATTCCTTATACGAATAAATAAATATATGGATCATTTAGAAAATTATTATGGGCGCCAGTTTTTAGACTATCAATTATCACCTAAGCTAAAAGCAAGAGCCTATCAATTCCCTGCCACTTTTAAAAAAGCGGATCAATTATACTGTCGCCGCTGCAATAGTAGGTTGCTATCTGAGTGGTGTTTGCCAGACGGTTCTTACTACTGTCGTAATTGTATTGTTTTTGGAAGAATCACAACGGACAATAAGCTTTGTTATTTCCCCCAAGAAAATTTTAAAAGAGGAAACTATCTAAATTGGCAGGGTCAGTTGACATCTTACCAAGCAGAGATATCAGCTTTACTAGTTTCAGCTGTCAAAGCTAGAGAAAATATTCTGGTTCACGCTGTGACAGGATCAGGCAAGACAGAAATGATTTATAAGGTAGTTTCTCTAATCCTTGATAAAGGTGCTAGCGTGGCCTTGGTCAGCCCTAGGATTGATGTCTGCCGAGAACTGTATCAACGCTTTAAACGTGACTTTACCTGTCATATTTCTCTCCTTCACACCGATTCGGAGGAATATCATCGTGCTCCTTTGCTTATTTCAACCGTTCATCAACTTTTTAAATTTTATCAGGCCTTTGATCTCATCATTATTGATGAAGTGGATGCCTTTCCTTACGCTGATGATAAAGTGCTTTACCAGGCTGTTGCAAATGCTTTAAAATCGGATGGTTCCAAAATATTTCTAACAGCCACTTCTACGGATCACTTGGATAAAGAGGTGAAAAAGGGGCGTCTTAGGCGAGTTCATCTGGCCCGCCGCTTTCACGCCTACCCCTTGGTTGTACCTCGACCAGTCTGGTTATCCAACATTGAGAAGGCCATAAAAAATCGGAAACTACCATCAAAACTGCACTCAGATATTGCTAGACAAAGAAAGACGGGTTATCCTCTATTAGTTTTTTATCCCACTATCAAGGAGGGTGAAGAATTTGGCGACATCCTAAAAACTAATTTTCCGGATGAAAGGATCGGTTTTGTCTCTAGTCAGATGGAAAATCGTCTGAAACAGGTCCAAGACTTTAGGGAAGGAGAGCTAGATATTCTTATTTCAACAACAATTCTAGAGCGCGGTGTCACCTTTCCAGAAATTGATGTCTTTATCTTAAATGCTAATCATCGACTTTATACAAAATCTGCCCTTGTACAAATTAGCGGTCGTGTTGGCAGAAGCGATAGTCGTCCCATCGGTCTCTTAAATTTTTATCACGATGGGATAAGTAAACAGATGAAAAAAGCAATTAAGGATATCAAAGAGATGAATAAGAGAGGGGGTTTATAAGTGCTTTGTTTAATTTGTAGTAAATCAGTTAGTTCACAAAACCATTTCACTTCCTTAATTTTAACCCATCGAAAACAGGATACTATCTGCCCTGAGTGCTGGTCACAATTTGAAAGGATTGAAAGTCCTCATTGTCCTCACTGCTGCAAAGCAGGGATATCAGAAATCTGTCAAGATTGCCAATACTGGCAAAATAAAGGGAATTTAGTGGATCATCAGGCTCTATTTACCTATAATCAAGCAATGAAGAATTACTTTTCCTCTTATAAATTTCAAGGAGATTACCTATTAAGAAAGATCTTTTCCTCCCTAATCAAAAATGAATTGAAGAAATATAAAGACTATACCATAGTCCCTATTCCTTTGAGTGATACTAGTTATCATAAAAGGAGGTTTAATCAGGTCATAGGATTTCTTGATGACGGAGAAATTGCTTACCGAAATCTATTACTTGTCAATAAAAAAGATAAAGCCGCACAATCCAGTAAAAGAAAGGAAGAACGATTAAAAACCAAGCAATTTTTAAAAGTAAGAGACCAGCAAAAATTACCAAGTAAAATATTATTAGTAGATGATATTTATACAACAGGGGCAACTCTTGCATTAGCAAGAGAACTGCTAGATGAAAAGGGCGTGAAAACGATAAAAACTTTTTCATTGGCTCGCTAAAAATCCTTGCAAAATATTTCAAATATAGTAAAATGAAATAAAGAAAGCGTTTTAACGCAAGAAAGAGGAAGTCTATGATTAAATTTAGTATTCGTGGCGAAAACATTGAAGTGACCGAAGCTATCCGTGATTATGTAGAGTCAAAATTATCAAAAATTGAAAAATATTTTAATCAATCACAAGAGTTAAATGCCAAGATTAACCTAAAGGTCTATCGTGAAAAAACAGCCAAGGTTGAAGTGACAATTCCAGTAGGTTCAATTACACTTCGTGCTGAAGATGTTTCGCAAGACCTCTATGGCTCAATCGATTTAGTCTCAGATAAGATTGAACGCCAAATTCGTAAAAACAAAACTAAAATCGCTAAGAAACACCGCGAAAAAGTTCCGACAGGTGCGGTTTTCTCAGAAGAATTTGTTGCTGAAGCGGTAGAAGAAGTACCAGAAGCTAAAATTGTTCGTACCAAAAATATTGATTTGAAACCAATGGATGCAGAAGAGGCGATTTTACAAATGGATTTATTAGGCCATGACTTCTTCATCTACACAGATGCTGAAGATGCTACCACTAATGTTATTTATCGTCGTGAAGATGGTGATTACGGACTTATTGAAGCAAAATAAAAACGAAAACTCTGGAATTGCCAGAGTTTTTTAATATCTACTCGTGGTGCTAGTTAATTTCAAAATATCTCAAATTATAAGCCAGTATGATTTGTTCGATTCTCAATTG
>NZ_JBHSAC010000026.1:0-53360 GCF_042649885.1 Streptococcus dentapri
AAACAACCATGAGACCATTCCATGACTCTATTGTTCTGAAAAACCTTGCACTAGTCAAGTTAATGTTATAATAATGATTAAAATTTGGGATCGAAAAATCCCCATAAACTTATTTTACGAGGAGAATAGAAATGACAGTGGATTTCAAAGCTGAAATAGATAAACGCCGCAATGAGATGATGGAGGATCTGTTTAATTTGCTGGCCATCAATTCTGAGCGTGATGATACAAAAGTGGATAAAGATCATCCTTTCGGACCGGGGCCTGTTGAGGCGCTGGAGCATTTTCTTGCAATGGCTGAGCGCGATGGCTATCAGACCAGAAATATTGACAACTATGCTGGGGATTTTGAATTTGGTCAGGGTGATGAGACTTTGGGAATTTTTGCCCATTTAGATGTTGTACCAGCAGGAACAGGCTGGAATACGGATCCCTATCAACCCGTTATTAAAGATGGGAAACTTTACGCGCGTGGATCATCTGACGATAAGGGGCCAACGTTAGCTGCCTACTATGCCTTGAAAATCATCAAGGATTTAGGATTACCTATATCTAAAAAGGTTCGTTTTGTTCTGGGAACAGATGAAGAATCGGGCTGGGGTGATATGGCTTATTATTTCGCTCATCCAGATGTGCAAAAGCCTGATTTTGGCTTCGCACCAGATGCCGAATTTCCAATTATTAACGGGGAAAAGGGCAATATCACCGAATATTTGCATTTTGCTGGTGACAATCAAGGAGATGTTGTTTTGCATCACTTCACAGGTGGTCTGCGTGAAAATATGGTTCCGGAATCGGCGACAGCCATTATTTCCGGTCAGATCAGTCTTGAAGAATTGCAGGACAAGTTGTCCGTCTTTCTTGCGGCCCACCCTCAGATTTCCGGTTCAGTAATGACTAAGGATCACCGGTTTACAGTTCAAATTATTGGTAAGGCTGCTCATGGTTCAACGCCAGAAGAAGGCCTCAATGGCGCTACCTATTTAGCACTCTTTTTGAACCAATTTACTTTAGCAGGACCAGCTCAAGCCTTTGTCCAATTGACAGCAGACATACTCCATGATGATTTTGCTGGGCACAAATTAGGGGTTGCTCACGAGGATACTAAAATGGGGTCCCTTTCAGTGAATGCTGGTGTCTTTAACTTTGAGGAGAGTTCATCTGATAATACCATTGCTTTGAATTTTCGTTATCCGCAAGGGACGGACTCGGCAAGCATCAAGGCAGGCCTAGAAAAATTATCAGGTGTAGAAAAGGTGACTATCTCCGAACACGAGCACACTCCTCACTATGTGCCGATAGATGATCCCTTGGTTGCTACTTTGCTTAGCGTTTATGAAAAACAGACTGGTCTCAAGGGTTATGAGCAGATTATTGGTGGTGGCACCTTTGGCCGTCTCTTGGAACGTGGTGTTGCCTTTGGCGCTATGTTCCCAGACTATGAAAATACCATGCATCAGGCCAATGAATTTGTGGATGTTGAGGAGCTCTACCGTGCTGCGGCAATCTATGCCGAAGCTATTTACGAATTGATTAAATAATCTGTAGATCTTAACAAGGGAGGTTGGAGAGCTCCTGCCTTCCTTTTTAGATGGTTGAATATGGTTTTGTGCTAAGCCCCCTTCGTTTAGCACCTATGTAGGAGAAAAATAATGGCAAGCATGCAAAAAATTATCAAGGCCATCATGGATGACCCTCAGAATCAAATTTATACAGAGCAAGGAATTGAGCCTTTGTTTACAGCTCCCAAGACTGCCCGTATCAATATTGTTGGGCAGGCACCTGGTATTCGGGCACAAGAATCTAGACTTTATTGGAATGATCCTTCTGGCGATAATCTTAGAGATTGGTTGGGAATTGATCGTGATGTTTTTTACAATTCGGATAAGATTGCTGTGATTCCCATGGACTTTTATTATCCAGGCAAGGGGAAATCGGGTGATTTACCCCCTCGCAAGGGTTTTGCGGAAAAATGGCACCCCTTAATTTTGGAGGAACTGCCTCATATCGCCTTAACTCTTTTGATTGGAAATTATGCCCAACATTATTATCTCCGACAAAAATCATCGGTGAAACTCACTGATAATGTCCGCAATTATCAAGATTTTTTACCAAATTTTTTTCCGCTGGTACACCCTTCCCCGCGCAATAATATCTGGCAAGCTAAGAACCCTTGGTTTAAAGAAGAAGTCCTGCCAGATTTACAAAAATTAGTGAGAGAGATTTTAGAGACATGAATCAGCCCCTCATATTTAATCCCCATATCGCTAGATCTAAGCCGAACAATCACGATGCCTGTCCTTTTTGTGACATCAGTCACTTGGAAAAAATTATTGATCAGAAAGACAATATGATTTGGCTCGATAATAAATATCCTGTTTTGGAAGGTGTTTATCAGACTCTTATTATTGAGTCTGATAAACACCTTGGAGATATAGCCACCTACAGTCAGAATCATAACCGTAAGTTATTTGCCTTTGCACTCAAGGCTTGGCAAGAGTTGGAGAACAGCGGACGTTTCAAATCAGTAGGTCTTTTTAAAAATTTTGGCCCCTTATCAGGTGGTTCTCTGCGCCATCCCCACATGCAGGTGATTGGTTTTGAGAATCTTGATGCCTATGCGGATATTAAACCTGAGAATTTTGACGGTTACCTTATTTGCCAACAAACAGCCAGTCGAGCTAAAGTAACCCTGTCCAAGCAGCCCTTGAGCACTTTTAGTGAATTTAATGTTTCTATCAGCCATCTCGATGCTCTGGATCACTTAGCTGACATGGTTCAAGCTCTGGTTCAATACGTGATGAGTCTTTATTCATCAGGGCGTTGTAGCTCTTATAATCTTTTCTTTTATCGATATGGGGAGACTATTATTTGTAAAATTGTCCCTCGTTTTGTTGCCTCTCCCTATCTAATTGGCTACCGTCTAACTCAGGTTAGCCATCGCGATCGGAGAGAAGAAGAAATCGCAGAGTTGCGTCAATTTTTAAATGAGCAGCAGAGTAAAAAAAGAGAGTGGGACAAAGATCGGTAATTGTGATTTCATCACAATTTCGACTTTTGTCGTCTTGCCAATCATTCCTTTTGTTAAACTTGGTAAAGCTAGAGCAAAACAAAAAAGGCTGGATTTTTGTCCCAGTCTCTTTTTAATGATTTAGGATAGTCGTCTTATTTTCCCAAACAGAATTGGCTAAAGAGCTGGGTGATGAGTTCATCGGGAGCAGCGTCGCCGGTGATTTCACCGAGGATCTCCCATGTTTTAGTCATATCAACCTGTAAGAGGTCGACCGGCATGCCTAACTCTAGCCCTTTATTGACCTCTTGTAAGCTGGCGAGCGCTTGCTCGATTAGAGAGATATGGCGGGCGTTAGAGAGATAGGTAGCATCTTTTTCTGCAAAACCGATATTGTCAAAGAAGAGTTGGTTGATGCGGCCTTCAATAAGATTAATATTGTTGTTTTGTAGAACAGAGATGGGGATAGCTCCATCGGGCAGCTGATCTTTTTCAATTTGTTGTGGAAGGTCTGTCTTATTGATGAGAATAATGCGGTTGCTGTCCTTGCTGATGTTAAGTAGAGAACGATCCTGATCGGTCAGCTTTTCAGAACCGTTGAGCACCAATAGTACAAGGTCTGCTTCATTGAGCGCTTTTTTGGAACGCTCCACCCCGATTTTTTCAACAATATCATCGGTATCACGAATACCTGCGGTATCAATCAGTTTAAGAGGGACACCGTTGATATTGGCATATTCTTCAATGATATCGCGGGTCGTTCCTTCAATATCGGTGACGATAGCCTTATCTTCACGCAGTAGATTGTTGAGAAGGCTCGATTTTCCAACATTTGGACGGCCGATGATAGCCGTTGAAATGCCTTCGCGTAAAATTTTTCCACGTTTGGCAGTCTTGAGCAGATTGGTCAGCAGAGTCTCAAATTTCTGAGTTTTTTCTCGCATGAGGTTAGTGGTCATTTCTTCCACATCATCGTACTCAGGATAGTCAATGTTGACCTCGACCTGAGCCAGAGTGTTGAGGATTTCTTGGCGTGTGTCATTGATAAGGTTGGAAAGCGAACCATCAAGCTGTTTGACGGCATTGTTCATCGCTTTATCTGTTTTAGCACGAATGACGTCCATGACCGCCTCTGCCTGTGTCAAATCAACACGACCATTCAGGAAGGCCCGCTTGGTGAATTCACCAGGTTCTGCCATACGGGCCCCTTGGCGAATCAGCAGTTGTAAGATTTCATTGGTAACCGCAATCCCTCCGTGGGTATTGATTTCAATAACATCTTCCCGCGTAAAGGTCTTAGGAGCCCTCATAACCGAAACCATAACTTCGTCTAAGATTTCACCAGAATCGGGATCTTGAATGTGACCATAGTTAATGGTATGGCTGCTAACTTTTTGAATATCTTTGCCCTTGATAACCTTGTTGGCAATATTTAAGGCTTCTGTGCCGGATAAACGTACAATACCAATCGCTCCCTCACCTAAAGGAGTAGAAATAGCTGCAATGGTATCGAATTCTTTGGTAATCATTAGTTCTACCTCGTCAAAGTTTCGTTATTTATAGTGTATCACGAAGTGCCAGAAAAGTCTTGATAGTAAACGGTTGCTTTGATAAATAAAACCCTCAGCTAAAGCCGAGGGATACTGGCTACCTTTGTTTCAACTTAAGAAGATAGCAAGGTCATAATTTGTTGTTCAATAAGTGTTAGATCAGCCGTCTCATCTTCCGTAGGAATATCAAGGACAAAGCGTTGGAAAAAGTAGCTCCCTAGATTAGCTACCCAAATCCGGATGATTTCAGCTAGAGTGAGCTTTTTATTGAATTGGGGGTTGTTAGCAGCTAGTTGCTCAATAAAAAGCTTTAATTGACCAGAAAACGTCGGATTATCAAAATTTGACTTGATAAATGTTTTTAGATTGGGATTGACCAATAGTTCTTGGAAGATAATTTTGATGATTTCCTGATTTTGCTTAATGAAGGCAAAACGATTGAAAACAGTAAAATGAATAATATCTGTTAAAGCAGAATATTGACTTAATTCGCTGATGAAATCCTGAATGAGGTAGGGTAAGGATTGCTCCAAAATGCTTTGTAGAATATCGTCCTTGGTTTTGAAATATTTAAAAATGGCAGCCTGACTGACGCCAGCGGTTTGAGCCAACTGGGCGGTCGAAGTGCCGTTAAAACCCTGTTGAGCAAAGAGGGTTACCGCTGCCAGAAGAGTTTTCTTCTTACCAGGGGGCATGCTTTCATTTTGTAGTCTATCAGCATAAGAAAGTAAGATATCGGAGGTCATAAAAGCTCCCTTCCAAGTGGTTTATAGTTTAAAACTACCATAGTTTGCTTAATCCTGCAAGTCTTTCTATACTTTGCGATAGCGTCTAAGTCCGACAATATTAAGAACAGTCAAAACGGCGAGGAAGGCCAGTAAAATCAAGATTTCGTAGATAACACTACTGAAATCTGCTCCATGGAGAATAATTTTATTGAGAGCCTCACCCGAATAGGTCAGTGGTAGGAATTTACCGATGACAACAGCCCAGTCTCCCATTGCTTCGAGGGAAATCAATCCTGAGAAGAAGAGCTGTGGCATGATAATTAGAGGAATGAATTGCATCATCTGGAACTCGGATTTAGCCAGTGTAGAGAGTAAGATACCAAAAGCTAGGGCAACCAAGGCTAAGACGACACTCACAATGATAACATTGACAATACTACCGACGACCTCTAGATCAAGCAACCAGACGGTTGATAAAACGATGATGGTCGATTGAATAGCAGCGATGATACCATAGGAAAGCATGTAGCCAAAGACGATTTCGGAACGTTTGACTGGTGTTGCCAATAAACGGTCCAAGGTTCCACTGGTGCGTTCTTTGAGCAGGGCCATACCTGAAATTAAGAAAACAAAGAAGAAGGTATTGAAACCGATGAGGATAGGTAGCATTTTAGAAAAGAAGTTGGTGTCTTTATCGCCGTAGGCATATTTTTCATCAATGTTTACCTTAGCAGTCGCCTCTTGTCCAACTTGTGGCCTGACTTTTTTAACAGTGGCTAGTAATGTTTGCGTATTGCTGCTTGTTACAGCTGAGCGAAGGGCTTGGCGCGTGACACTTGTTTTTGAAGCATCGGTATTAGCATAGGTTACCGTATAGTTACCATCTTTGTCGGCGACAATGACCCCGTCTACTTTTTCGTCTTTCAAGGCTTGCATAGCCTCTGACTTTTTATCGTAGGAGTCTGTTGATACCGAATCTACCTTATCTAAAGTCTTGACGACAGAGCTAGAGATATTGACAGTCGCTAGGTTGACGTCAACACTGGTGTTGGCTGAAAACATAAGGTTCATGAGCCACATGATAAAAATAGGAGCGATAAACATCATAGCTAATGTACGTTTATCGCAGAAGAGTTCCTTCATTACTTTTGTTGCAATCGCTAATGTTCTCATTTTTTAGTCATCTCCTTCTGCTTTCAAAAAGACTTCTTCAATACTATCCGCATGATACTGTTTCTTTAATGAATGGGGAGTATCCAAGGCAATCATTTTACCCCTTAGAAGTAGACCGACTTGATCGCATAATTCTGCCTCATCCATGACGTGAGTTGTTACCAAGATACCAATACCCTTTTTCTTCAAGACAGCTAACTCCTGCCATATTTTGCGGCGCAACGAAGGATCTATCCCGACGGTAGGCTCATCGAGGACGAGCAGTTCGGGATTTCCTAAAAGCGCAATAGCGAGTGACAAGCGGCGCTTCATCCCTCCCGAATAACCTGAGACAGTTTTATTGAGGGAATCGGTCAGATCGACAACCTCAGCCACATGAGCGATAGCTTCTGGCAATTCTTTTTTGGTCAAGCCTTTCATTTGCCCAAAGAAGGTGAGGTTTTCAATACCTGAGAGGGATTCATAGAGGGCATCGGATTGAGCCATATAGCCGATTTGCCCGAGAACATGGCGATTGGGCATGGTCTTATCCAATACCAAAGCAGAACCAGCATCTGCCTTTTCCATGCCTAATGTTGTTTTAATCAAAGTCGATTTTCCGGCACCAGAAGGTCCGATGAGACCGATAATTTGACCGCTAGGCAGTCCGAAACTAACGCGGTCCAGCACCAACTGATTTCCGAAAGATTTTTCTAAATCCTTTAAAGCAAGTAATTGTTTCATAATTCCCCTTTCTAGGTGAGTGTTTACTCACTTCTAAATACAAACTTATTATAGTGAGTGTTCACTTACCTGTCAAGAGAAAAAGCTCAAAAATCGAAAATTATTTGTAGGCTCCTTTCAATGTTGCTTTGAAATACCTCCTGCTCATGCTATAATAAACCTAGTATTTTAAAAGGAGAAGATCATGTCTAACTTAAAGCAACAAGTGGGGATTAAAGCAGCAGAGTTTGTCAAAGATGGGATGATTCTTGGTCTCGGAACAGGGTCGACAGCGGCTTATTTTGTAGATGAAATCGGTCGTCGTATTCAAGAAGAAGGTTTGCAGATCACAGCGGTGACTACCTCCAGCGTAACCTATGCTCAAGCGCAAGAGCTCGGCATCCCTCTCAAAGGAATTGATGAAGTAGAAGCTGTTGATTTGACTATTGATGGAGCAGATGAAGTTGATGGTTCTCTGAATGGTATCAAGGGGGGTGGAGGAGCCCTCTTGATGGAGAAAATTGTTGCTACCAATAGTAAAGATTGTATCTGGATTGTCGATGAGTCAAAAGTAGTAGAGACACTTGGTGCTTTTAAACTGCCAGTTGAGGTTGTTCAATACGGAGCAGAGAATCTTTTTCGTTATTTTGAAAACAAGGGCTATCACCCATCTTTTCGCCAGAAGAATAATCAGCGCTATGTGACCGATATGAAGAATTTCATCATTGATTTAGATTTGAAAAAGATTGAGGACGCTCAATCCCTTGCTGCGGAGTTGGATACGACCGTTGGTGTGGTTGAGCATGGTCTTTTTCTTAATATGATTTCCAAAGTCATTGTTGGTCATGAAGATGGCCCAGAAATTATTGAAAAATAGAGATAAAAGTCTACCCGACAGGGAGTTGGCAGACTTTTATATATAGTTTGTGTTATAATGAAAGTAAGTTTTTTAATTTCTTAGAAAGAAGAATAATCATGTCGAAATTTGATCGTATTCACTTAATTATTTTGGATTCTGTAGGGATTGGGGCAGCCCCAGATGCCAATAATTTTGTTAATCATGGTGTACCAGATGGCGCATCAGATACACTAGGTCATATCTCAAAAACAGTGGGACTTGATGTGCCAAATATGACTAAAATTGGTCTGGGAAATATTCCACGTTCACAAGTATTAAAAACAGTACCTAATGAGCCAATTCCAAGCGGTTATGCCACAAAATTAGAGGAAGTCTCTCTGGGTAAAGATACCATGACAGGACACTGGGAAATTATGGGTCTCAATATCACAGATCCCTTTGATACCTTTTGGAATGGTTTCCCAGAAGAGATCATCACAAAAATTGAAGACTTTTCAGGTCGTAAGGTCATTCGTGAAGCTAATAAACCCTATTCAGGAACGGCTGTTATTGATGACTTTGGTCCACGTCAAATGGAGACTGGTGAGTTGATTATCTATACATCAGCTGACCCAGTACTTCAAATTGCGGCTCATGAAGATGTGATTCCATTAGATGAACTCTATCGTATTTGTGAATATGCACGTTCTATTACTTTAGAGCGACCAGTTCTTCTTGGCCGTATCATTGCTCGTCCTTATGTGGGAACACCAGGTAATTTTACGCGGACAGCCAACCGCCATGATTTAGCAGTGTCGCCTTTTGCGCCGACAGTTTTGGATAAACTTAATGAAGCTGGAATTGACACCTATGCCGTTGGTAAAATCAATGATATCTTCAATGGCGCTGGTATCAATCACGATATGGGCCACAATAAATCAAACAATCATGGTGTAGATACCTTGATTAAAACTATGGGATTGCCTGAATTTGAAAAAGGATTCTCATTTACAAATCTTGTCGACTTTGATGCGCTTTACGGTCATCGTCGTAATCCGCATGGTTATCGTGATTGCTTGCAAGAGTTCGATGGACGCTTGCCGGAAATCATTGACGCTATGAAAGAAAATGATCTGCTTATGATTGCTGCTGACCACGGCAACGATCCTACCTATGCAGGAACAGACCATACTCGTGAATACATTCCACTCTTGATTTATAGCCCTGCTTTCACAGGAAATGGGGTCATCTCACAAGGCTACTTCTCAGATATATCAGCAACTATTGCTGAAAATTTCGATGTTGATGCTGCTATGATTGGCGAAAGTTTCCTAGATAAATTGGTGTAAGGAGAGATCATGACATTACTAGAAAAAATTAAAGAAACAGCAGCCTTTTTGCAAGAAGAAGGGATGATAGAGCCGGAATTAGGATTGATTTTAGGCTCGGGTCTAGGAGAATTGGCGGAAGAAATTGATAATGCCATTATCTTGGATTATGCAGATATCCCTCATTGGGGCAAATCAACAGTGTCTGGTCACGCAGGGAAACTGGTTTATGGTGACTTGGCAGGACGAAAAGTACTGGCTCTTCAAGGTCGTTTCCATTTTTACGAAGGAAATAGCACAGAGATAGTAACTTTCCCAGTTCGTGTGATGAAAGTCCTAGGTTGTGAGGGTGTGATTGTGACTAATGCAGCTGGTGGCATTGGTTTTGGTCCAGGTACCCTTATGGTCATCTCAGATCATATCAACATGACAGGGACTAGTCCGCTGATAGGAGCTAATCTTGATGAATTTGGTCCACGTTTTCCTGATATGTCCAAGACCTATACGCTGGAATACCGTGAAAAGGCTCATCAAGTAGCTGAAAAAATTGGTATTAAATTGGATGAAGGTGTTTACCTTGGCGTTTCAGGCCCCGCCTATGAAACCCCAGCCGAAATCCGTGCTTTTAAAACTTTGGGTGCGGATGCTGTTGGTATGTCTACAGTTCCTGAAGTGCTTGTCGCTGCCCACTCGGGTTTAAAGATACTTGGCATTTCATGTATTACCAATCATGCGGCAGGTTTCCAAGAAGAGCTCAACCATGAAGAAGTGGTTAAAGTGACCCAACGGATCAAGAGTGATTTCAAGATACTGATTAAGACTATTTTAGCGGAACTATAAGATACTATGTGTGCTCATTCATTCTTCATGAGTTTTTTGAAGGACCAGGTGTCTGTTTAGCTTGGGTGCTCAATTAATTGATCAGGCCTTGGGAGCACAGGTCGAGATGAATCAAAATCATGAGATTGATAATTCTTCAGTTCAACTTACAGATGCTGGAGAAATATATTCTGCTTTATCCAAATTCTATGATGGAAGGCTGGCATGGAGACATTTCTAGATTGACAGATAATGCTGAAGTCTTGCCGATGTCGTAGGTTGTCCTTAGTTGGTTCAATAGACTGAGATAAATCTTTATTGAATGAAGAGGTAGCCCATGAACAAGCCATAAGAAGGTAATCTTTTTGTCAACTAACTGATGAAATCTTGTCTTATGATTATACTGAAATGAACCCAAACTTTAGTTAGCTTTTTAGATGACTTAATACAATAAAGGAGAAGTTATGTCTATTCATATTGAAGCCAAGGAAGGTCAAATCGCCGATAAGATTCTTTTACCAGGTGATCCCTTGCGAGCAAAATTTATTGCGGAGAACTTTTTAGAAGACGCCAAATGTTTCAATAACGTTCGTGGTATGTTGGGTTATACTGGGACCTATAGGGGTTATCGTATCTCAGTCATGGGGACCGGTATGGGGATGCCTTCCATCTCAATCTATGCTAATGAGCTGATCACTTCCTATGGTGTCAAAAAATTAATTCGTGTAGGTACTGCCGGTTCGCTCAATAAGGATGTTCATGTTCGTGATCTTGTTTTAGCACAGGCAGCTGGGACGACTTCCAGTATGATTAAAAACGAGTGGCCCCAATATGATTTTCCGCAAATTGCTGATTTTGAACTCTTGGATAAAGCCTACCACATCGCAGCAGAGTTGGGCTTAAAAACTCATGTTGGTAGCGTCCTCTCTATTGATGCTTTTTACTCCGATTTTGCTGATTATAATCTTAAACTGGGGCAAATGGGGGTGAAAGCCGTTGAAATGGAAGCAGCTGCACTTTATTATCTAGCGGCTAAGCACGGTGTTCAAGCGCTGGGAATTATGACCATTTCTGATAGTTTGGTTGCTGATGAAGATACAACTGCCCACGAGCGCCAAACGACCTTCACGGATATGATGAAGGTTGGACTGGAAACACTGATTAGTTAAAATGGATAGTCCCAGTCTTAAAGAAAGGCTGGAGGTTCTACTCAAGCATTATGATTATGCTTCGGCCTACCGCGTCATCGATCAACATGACATCTCTGAGGATGCTAAAAGACTAATTTTACTGATGAAAAAACGCCGACAGTTAGCTATCGAAGAGCTCTTTGAACTGTCCCTAACTCAGCATTTTCAAAAAACTTATCAGTGCCGTTTGACCGCTAACCCACCCGCCGAAGAATTGCTAGCCAATTATATCATGGACTTGCAGGCCAAGGTACTTACAGAGGACATTATTGACTTTGTGAGGGCCGTTAGTCCCATCATCTATCGGCTCTTTATGCGCTTAATTGCCAAAGAAATTCCCGATATTGAAGATTATATGACGGATGCCAAGGGAGCCCAGTATGACACCTGGAAATTTGACAAAATGGCAATTGCTCCCTATCCGGCTCTAAAGAGTTTTGTTCAAATCTGGCACGATCCTAGAGTGACTTCGCGGAGTTTGGCCAGTTTGATTTCTCAACTCGCTATCTCAGAATCCCTCAAAAAAGACGTGAGCTTTTTGAGGGATATGGAAAAATCTGTCAGAAATCCTCTGGCTCATCTGATTCGGCCTTTTGATGAGAAGATTTTGCATCAGACAACTGGTTTTTCTTCACGTTCCTTCTTGGAAATGATTATTAAACTGGCTCGCTATACCGGTGTAGTCTATCATGAGCACTCCTTTTATTTTGATCAGATGAATCAATTGATCATATCACTTTTATAATTTCAATGAAAGGCTTTATTTTAAATCTATGACTTATCTTTATACTTTCTTAATTGCCATGGTTCCCTTGATTGAGTTACGTGGAGCAGTTCCTTATGGTGTAGCTAATGGTATTCCCATGTGGCAGGCTATTATCATCGGTGTTATTGGAAATATGTTGCCCGTTCCCGTCATTTTTTTCTTTGCCCACCGCGTCTTGAAATGGGGGGCAGATAAGCCTGTTATTGGTGGCTTTTTCTCTTGGTGCTTGAAAAAGGGTCACAGCGGGGGTCAAAAACTGACCAAGAGTACAGGCGAAAAAGGGATTTACTATGCTCTCTTTCTCTTTGTAGGGATTCCTATTCCAGGCACAGGTGCTTGGACAGGTACTCTAGCTGCTTCAATTCTTGACTTGAAGTTTAAAAACAGTGTTATTGCTGTCATTGCTGGCGTTATCCTAGCTGGTTTCATCATGGGGATTAGTTCAATTATACTAGTGAATCTGTTTTGATAAGAAATACCTTTTAAGTTGGGCTAGATACTCACTTGGAAGGTATTTTTTGAATAATGGAGTTGAAGATGTTGGGGCTTGTCAGATTATTTATACTATAAAAACTGTAGTGAGGAGAGTCCGTGAGACGTTTAGTGATACTGTTAGTTCTAGGTCCCTTGGGTCTATCTCTTCTTGCCTCTATGATTTATTTCAAGTGGAGTCAGAAAGGATAAGCCGAAACTAAAAAAAGATCAACCACTTTTGGTGTAACGATTGACGGTCTCTGGTATGAAAAGACTAAAACAAAAAATCTATGGTAGCAGCTCTGAAAGCCATGCCCATCCAACCGACTGTTAGAATTGGTGTCGAAGAAGACTGTACCAAAAGATTAGGTAAAGCTGTTTGGGTAAATCCATAAAGTCGCCCATATTATGGCTGGGTCTGTTTATTCTTGAATGGATCAGTATGAGGATGCCGCCAGTTATCAAAAGCGTTTTGCGGACTTCTAATGCTACTTGTCAGACGATATGGATATCTGGAAAATTGGTCATGAAATCTAGGATAGTGAATGGATTCAAGAAGGGGTTTCTTCAATTGTTAAAAAGTGGTAGCAGCCATCCAGACCGTTGTTCCAACAGAAGACAGGACTGTCTTTACTTTTCTTATTAGGAAAATTCCAATATCAACATGGTACAATCTTCTGGATTAAAAAGAATATTCCATTCGAGCTGCCTGCGTTCGATGGTTGATTCAAGTTTTATCAGCTATTATGAAGATGATAATGAAGGTTATCAGCTCGACTGCCGCAAGCCTTTCGGCAACTACAAGACTTCTTTTCGGAACCAAGTATTGATATGGATGAGTGCGGCAGTACAGTGCAAGAAGCAATCGAAAGCAGTAAATCGCCATGATTCAAAATGATTACTCCATCCCCAAATACACGGAGCATTATTATATCGGTGGCTTTTTCTGGTGAGAATGGGGATAAGACTGTGTTCCCGTGAAAACAATCCTGTTTATGGCACAATCGCAGTTAAAACGTAAAAAAAGAGGTTGGGCAAACCTCTTAATTTTTATCAAATTTAACTTCTTCTAAAAGATAGTCAATAAAGCGTTCCCCCATTTTAGAGAGATTGGCTTTTTCATGTTTGATATAAATGATATCAATTTGGTCTTCAACCTCAAGAGGAATAGAAACAATGTCATCACCGTTGAGATTGCTGTTGAGAATACCGGTCGCAATCGTATAGCCATCCAGACCAATCAGGAGGTTAAAAAGGGTAGCTCGGTCAGAAACAACAATCGACTTTTTGTGAGGAACCTGAGACATAATCTCTTCTGAAAAGTAGAAAGAGTTGTGCAAGCCTTGCTCATAACTAAGGTAGGGGAAGTCTTCTAAGTCACTGAGGGTAACCGATTTTTTATCAGCTAGAGGGTTGGATTTACTGACAAAAATATGTGGTTGGGCTACAAAGAGATGAGTGTAGATTAGGTGATTGTCCTCAAACATCTTGGTCAGGACATCCCGATTATAGCTGTTGAGAAAGAGGACACCGATTTCTGAACGGAAGTTCTTGACGTCATCAATGATTTCGTAGGTCCGTGTTTCCCGCAAGAAAAGCTCATATTGGCTCATATCAGCCCCTTTTAAAAGGGAGACAAAAGCATTGACAACAAAAGCATAGTGTTGGGCTGAGACACTAAAGAGCTCTCGGCTGTTAGAGACACTCTTGTAGCGCTCCTCCAGTAGATTGGTCTGTTCCACGACCTGACGAGCATAGGAGAGAAATTCAACCCCGTCCTTGGTAAGAGTGATGCCCTTGGGATTGCGGATGAAAATTTTGATATTCATTTCCCGTTCTAAGTCCCTGACAGCGTTAGAAAGACTAGGCTGGGTAATGAAGAGTTGTTTAGCAGCCTCATTCATACTACCCGTCTCGACAATTTTAATAATATAGTGTAATTGTTGAATTCGCATGACCCTATTCTAACATAAAACAGCTATAGTTACAGGCTATAACTTTGGAAATATTTTCAACTTGTTTTGAAGTTATGATTTTTTGCGGATCCCCCATTTTTACTGACATTTAGAAAGGCTTGTGATATAATTTTAAGTGACAATTTATGAAAGGAAGCTTTTCTGATGAAAGGTATTATTCTTGCAGGTGGGTCTGGAACTCGCCTCTATCCATTGACACGTGCGGCTTCAAAACAGCTGATGCCAGTTTATGATAAACCCATGATTTATTATCCGCTTTCAACCTTGATGTTGGCGGGAATCAAGGATATCTTGATTATTTCAACACCTCAGGATTTACCACGTTTTAAGGAATTGCTTCAAGATGGTTCAGAGTTTGGAATCAAGCTCTCATATGCTGAACAACCAAGTCCAGATGGACTGGCTCAAGCCTTCATTATTGGAGAAGAATTCATCGGTGATGACAATGTTGCTCTCATCCTAGGTGACAATATCTATTATGGTCCTGGGCTCAGTCGTATGTTGCAAAAAGCAGCTAACAAGGAAGAAGGGGCAACGGTCTTTGGCTACCAAGTCAAAGATCCTGAACGCTTCGGGGTGGTTGAATTTGATGAGAATATGAATGCCGTTTCCATCGAAGAAAAACCAGAACATCCTAAGTCTAACCATGCTGTTACGGGGCTTTATTTCTATGACAATGACGTGGTTGAGATTGCTAAAAACATCAAGCCAAGTCCTCGTGGGGAACTGGAAATTACCGATGTTAATAAGGCCTACCTTGAACGTGGAAATCTGTCGGTAGAAGTCATGGAGCGTGGTTTTGCTTGGCTCGATACAGGAACACATGAAAGTCTTCTGGAAGCAGCTCAATACATCGAGACAGTGCAACGTATGCAAAATCTGCAAGTGGCTAATCTTGAAGAAATTGCTTATCGCATGGGCTATATTACCAAGGCTCAGGTGCGTGAATTGGCACAACCCCTTAAGAAAAATGAATACGGACAATATTTGCTCCGTTTGATTGGAGAAGCTTAATGACAGAACAATTTTTTGAAAAAGAATTAGCGGGTCGTCCAATTGGAGCCATTCCAGGCATGATTGAATTTGATATTCCGGTACATGGGGATAACCGCGGTTGGTTCAAGGAAAATTTCCAAAAGGAAAAAATGTTACCTTTAGGTTTTCCAGAAAGCTTTTTTACCGAAGGTAAATTGCAAAACAATGTCAGCTTTTCACGTAAAAATGTCTTGCGTGGTCTGCATGCAGAGCCTTGGGATAAATACATTTCGGTGGCTGATGAAGGTAAGGTTCTAGGGTCTTGGGTTGACCTGCGTGAAGGGGAGTCTTTCGGCCATGTCTACCAGACTATCATTGACGCTTCTAAAGGAATTTTCGTACCGCGAGGTGTAGCTAACGGCTTCCAAGTTCTGTCCGACAAGGTTTCTTACAGCTATCTTGTCAATGATTACTGGGCACTTGAATTAAAACCTAAATATGCCTTTGTCAATTATGCAGATCCAAGTCTAGGGATTGATTGGGAAAATCTTGAAGAAGCAGAAGTCTCAGAAGCAGATAAAAATCATCCCATGCTTAAGGATGTCAAACCACTCACAAAAGAAGATTTATAAGTAAAACCAACTGAAAACTTAGGTAATCTCGAAGAAATTCAATTTTTTTCGCTCTCTTATTTTTAACTTCGGGTAAAATCATCCACTGGATAATTTTTATCCCATCTTTCTGCGTCTTGCAAGTGAAACTATAAAAAATTAGAGGTTGGGTACCTTTGCTCCAATCTCTCAATATGGCTACTTCACAATATAAAAGCTTGCAAAGCAAGCATAAACCGATGTTTTTTGCAATGAAACTTTATAGAAGTTTGCTTACGTCCACCCTCGCTTTAGAAAAAACATCAAAAATAAAAAATTTATTAAGGTAAGAATATGTCGGAATATAAAAACATTATCGTTACTGGTGGAGCTGGTTTCATCGGCTCTAACTTTGTGCACTACGTTTACAACAACCATCCAGATGTCCATGTGACTGTCCTTGACAAGCTCACTTATGCTGGGAATCGTGCTAATATTGAGGCAATCCTCGGTGATCGAGTAGAGCTCGTTGTCGGTGATATCGCAGATGCTGGATTGGTAGACAAATTGGCAGCAAAAGCTGATGCTATTGTTCACTATGCGGCTGAAAGCCACAATGACAATTCGCTCAATGATCCAAGTCCTTTCATTCATACCAACTTTATTGGGACCTATACCCTCTTGGAAGCGGCTCGTAAATACGATATTCGTTTTCATCATGTCTCTACTGATGAGGTTTACGGCGATTTGCCTCTGCGTGAGGATTTGCCAGGGCACGGTGAAGGCGAAGGTGAAAAATTCACCGCTGAGACCAAGTACAATCCAAGCTCGCCTTATTCATCAACCAAGGCTGCTTCAGACTTGATTGTTAAAGCCTGGGTCCGTTCTTTCGGTGTTAAAGCGACCATTTCAAATTGTTCTAATAACTATGGCTCTTATCAGCACATTGAAAAATTCATTCCCCGTCAAATTACCAATATCTTGTCAGGCATTCGACCAAAACTCTATGGTGAAGGGAAAAATGTCCGTGACTGGATCCATACTAATGACCACTCAACAGGTGTTTGGGCTATCTTAACCAAGGGTCGGATTGGCGAAACCTATCTGATTGGTGCTGATGGTGAAAAAAACAACAAGGAAGTGCTCGAGTTGATTCTGGAAAAAATGGGTCAACCAAAAGATGCATACGACCATGTGACAGACCGCGCTGGACACGACTTGCGCTACGCTATTGATTCCACAAAACTTCGTCAAGAACTTGGCTGGGAACCACAGTTTACCAATTTTGAAGAAGGATTGGAAGAAACCATTAAATGGTATACTGAACATCAAGACTGGTGGAAGACTGAAAAAGAAAGTGTTGAAGCGAAATACGCCCAAACTCAAGAGATTATTAAATAGTGCTATAAAATTCTGTTCTCAAGCTTTCTTGAGGACAGTTTTTTGCTTGTCAGGGTTCTGACTTAACTGTTAATCAAAAAAGTTTAACATTATAAGAGTTGTTTGCTTATTTTTTGACAGCGTGATAGAGTAACTGTTTATCTGATTATGAAGCGTCTTTTAAAAACTCTTATCAGATATTTCTGCTTCAAATGGTTTACACAAAATGATTTATTTGATGTATATCGTAAGCTTGTTAATAATCTGGGCGCCTGTTTTTAGATCATAGGTTTAACAAAAAAATCACTGCTTCAGCTGTATGCTAGACATTCTTAAAGCATGGTAGGTTATACCATTTATGGTGTTCTTTCGGAGATCTTAAGTTTCTCTGATGGATGCCTTGGTTGGAGATGAGGATATCCGCTTCTTGCAAGTGCATCGTGAGGAAACAGATATCCTTGCTGCAGTCATGCAAAGAAAATTTTGTGCTTCAACCAGTGCTACTGTTGGTTCTGGTGGTCAGGAGAGATCCATCTCATCAATAGGATTTATGATACGGCTATGGATAATACTTCCCTGTCTTACCATCCGCGGATCACGGCAACTGAGCCAACTTAGATGCTCTCTAAATAATCTCCCAGTTAGCGACATTGCTTTTTCAAATGATGAATACGGCTTTATCAAAGAAAAATATCAAGATGCCAATAAAAACTTGTTTGGTGTGGATTTTGTTAATGCAGAACTAGGCAAAAACCGCAGCAATAAAAGGTGCTGCTGGCTTTAGTGTTGATTGTATTGAAGATACCAATGGGGATATCAAAGAAGCTGTCGAATTAATCAAACAAGGTATGGCCGTTATTGACGCTCCTGTTACCCAAGACTGTCAAATCTCGGTCGAAGTGCTTGAATTGAATCCAAAACAACATTCAGAAAGAAGCTATCGTAGCCTTCAAAGCCAATACGGCTACCATTTCGCCTTTTTTTTGAAGAAGGTCTGTAATATGTGCGGTCAAATAAACTATCAGTTGCTTAATATAACTATCGTTACGCCTGTGAAAACAAGGTTGGGATAAACAGTTTCAAACCTTGTTTTGTCTTTTTGCGACTAAGGAGCAAGAAATCGCCTAAAATAAAAATAGCGTTTAATTTTCTGCCTATTTTATGGTAAAATAAAGAAAATAAGAAGTAAGGAAAAGGGGAGACCGCTATGGAACAAGGGCTTCAAGATTATCGACAGTTGTTACATAAGATTGCAGTAACGAGGCACTACTTACATCTCTTTGAAACTGAGTTAAAAATGATAGAGCAGGAGCCAACGCTACTGGAGTTTTCAGTTGAAACGGTTTTGGTTAAACCGGAGCTTGACAAGATTTTGGAAGCTTGCAATCCGCTCAAGAGACAAGAAGAAATGGTTCGAGCCTTGGCTTGGTATGATGAGCCATCTTTTCGCTTGATGAACACTTCATTGGATGTCGTTGAAGAGTGGCTCTCAAAGTTGAAGTTTTTAGAAGACGTTGCTGTCGCTCAGCCATTTTTCTATAATCTTCTAGATCAAGACCGTGCCAAGTCTTTTGGTATTCTGGTTGATTTATTTGGTAGTTTACAGGTTGCAACAGCAGCTCTCAAAGAAGAGTACGAGCGTCCTTACGAACTTGTTGAGAACGATTAATGAGTAAGTCACAGTAAAAAAACTTTAATAGTGTCCAAAAAGAGAGTTCAAAGGAACTTTTAAAATCAAGCTAATACTATATCTAGCTATTTTTGTAAAGAGGTTTGGACAAAAGTACCCGACCTCTAATTTTTATAGTATTACTTGAAAGATGCGGGAGAAACGCTTGTTGATTTATTAACTTTAGCGTTTTTCCCTTCACAGTTGACTGAAGCCTTAGCCTCAATCATCCACTGCTGGCTTTAATAGGACTATTGAGGAGGGATCTTATGATTCCCAATTGTTCAGAAGATGGGATAAAAATTATTCAGTAAATAATTTTACCCGAAGCTAAACATAAGAGAGTGAAAATTGAATTTCTTCGAATTATCTCTCTCTTTTATAGAAAAGGAAATAATGATGTCTCATAATCAACCAAAATCTACCTTGCTCAAAGAGAATTTACGGATTATTAATCAGATTGAGATTGCACCAGGTATTCTTAAAATGATCTTATCTGGTGACATGGTACAAGAGATGCAGGTGGGGCAGTTTCTGCACTTACGTGTGCCGGATCCAAGTAAGATCTTGCGCCGTCCGATATCAATTGCAGATATTGATAAAGAAAAGGGACAGGCAACTATTATTTATCGTATTGAAGGTCAAGGAACAGAACTATTGTCGCAATTAAAGACTGGTGACCAGGTTGATACCATGGGGCCTCAGGGGAATGGTTTTGATATATCGGTTGTTGATAAAGGGCAGAAGGTACTGTTGATTGGTGGGGGTATCGGTGTTCCTCCTCTATATGCAACGGCCAAAGCCCTGGCTCAAAAAGGGGTTGATATCAGAGCTGTTCTCGGTTTTGCCAACAAAGATTCTGTTATCTTAGAGGATGAAATCGCTCAATATGCTCAGGTGACGGTGACAACAGATGATGGCTCATATGGAGTAAAGGGTTATGTCTCAAGTGTGATTGATAAACTGGCGGATGATTATACAGCCATCTATGCTTGCGGAGCACCTGGTATGCTGAAATATGTGGATACTAAATTTGAAGACCATCCTCACGCCTACCTGTCGATGGAATCACGGATGGCTTGTGGTATGGGTGCTTGCTATGCTTGTGTTGTTCATCTGAAAAACCAGTCAGAAACAGCCAATAAGCGTGTGTGTGAAGATGGTCCTGTTTTTGAAACAGGCAGTGTCATTTTGTAAGGAGGTCCCATGTCCGATAATCGTTTAGCTATTTCTCTGCCGGGACTGGATTTAAAAAATCCGATTATTCCAGCTTCTGGTTGTTTTGGTTTTGGTCAAGAGTATGCCAAGTATTATGATTTGGATAAGCTAGGCTCTATCATGATTAAGGCGACTACTAAGGAGGCTCGTTTTGGGAATCCCCCACCCCGTGTGGCTGAGACCCCTTCTGGTATGCTTAATGCAATCGGTCTACAAAATCCAGGAGTAGATGCTGTTCTGAGCGAAAGGTTGCCTTGGTTGCAGGAACATTATCCCAATCTCCCTATTATTGCCAATGTTGCTGGCTTTTCCAATGAGGAATATGCTCATGTAGCTGCTAAGATTTCACAGGCACCTAACGTAACTGCTATTGAGCTCAATATTTCATGTCCTAACGTTGATCACGGCAATGCTGGTCTTCTTATTGGTCAGGTTCCTGAATTGGCTTATGCTGCGACAAAAGCAGCGGTTGAGACGTCCAAGGTACCAGTCTATGTTAAATTAACACCCAGTGTAGCAGATATCGGACAGATTGCCAAGGCAGTAGAGGATGCTGGTGCTACTGGCTTTACGATGATTAATACCTTGATTGGTATGCGTTTTGACCTGAAAACCAGAGATCCGATTATTGCCAATGGCACTGGCGGCATGAGTGGGCCAGCCATTTTTCCAGTAGCCCTCAAGCTCATTCGTCAGGTTGCTCAATGCTCCCAGCTTCCTATTATTGGTATGGGTGGCGTTGATAGCGCCGAGAGTGCTCTCGAGATGATGCTGGCAGGAGCATCTGCTATTGGTGTTGGTGCTGCTAATTTTACAGATCCTTATGCCTGTCCTAATATCATTGCGGATCTTCCCAGAGTCATGGACCGTTATGGTATTCAAACTCTAGAGCAATTTCGTCAGGAAGTCCGCCAATCCTTACAGTGATTAATTGACAGCTGGGAGTGCATGCTATATAATAGAACCAATTGAAAATACCTTTAATCGAGTCCAGAGAGGCAAGGAAGGTGGACGGTCTTTATATGATCGTTAGCAGGCGGATAAGGAGTATTCCAAGGGTCAAAAAGTACCCAATTTTCGTGTAACCTTGCCCTTAGGCAGGGTTATTTTATTTTGTAAGCAACAAGGAGGAACTATGAACGAAAGTCGTCCCATTATTGCCCTTGATTTTCCATCATTTGATGATGTGAAAAGCTTTCTTGCCCGTTTCCCAGAAGGCGAACAACTCTATGTTAAAATTGGTATGGAGCTTTACTATGCTGCTGGCCCAGAAGTTGTCCGCTATGTAAAAAAGCTGGGGCATTGGGTCTTTTTGGATTTGAAACTGCACGACATTCCTAATACGGTCAAATCAGCCATGGCTGTTTTAGCCAATCTGGGTGTTGATATGACTAATGTTCATGCAGCTGGTGGTCTTGAAATGATGAAAGCAGCGCGTGAAGGTTTGGGTAGCCAGCCCAAACTAATTGCTGTAACCCAACTCACCTCAACATCGCAAGAGCAAATGCAGGACAATCAAAATATCCAAACTAGCCTAGCAGAATCAGTTATTCATTACGCTGGTAAGGCAGCACAAGCAGCTCTTAATGGTGTTGTCTGCTCAGCTCATGAAGTTGAGGCTATTAAAGCAGCAACGACAGATGATTTCATCTGCCTAACGCCCGGCATTCGTCCGGCTGGTTCAGATTTAGGAGACCAAAAACGGGTTATGACTCCAAGTGCTGCTCGTGCCGTTGGTTCAGACTATATTGTTGTTGGGCGACCAATTACTCAGGCAGCAGACCCAGTAGCCGCCTATCAGGCTATCTGCCAAGAATGGCAATCCTAAGCCTGTCTATTTCAAGCTTTACCTAGATACAATGCCCCTTAAATTAAATATAAAATTGATAAAGAGGATTTAATATGACTTTAGCAACACAAATCGCATCGGACTTACTAGATATCAAAGCTGTTTACTTGCAGCCCCAAGCCCCTTTCATCTGGGCATCTGGCATTAAGTCCCCTATTTATACGGACAATCGTATTACCCTTTCCTACCCAGAAACACGTACTCTGATTGAAAATGGCTTTGTGGACACTATCAAGGAAGCCTTTCCTGAAGTCGAAGTGATTGCAGGGACAGCGACAGCTGGGATTCCTCATGGGGCGATTATCGCAGATAAGATGAATCTGCCTTTTGCTTATATCCGCAGCAAACCAAAGGATCATGGAGCTGGCAATCAGATTGAAGGCCGTGTAAGCAAGGGGCAAAAAATGGTTGTGATTGAGGATCTTATTTCAACAGGTGGTTCTGTTCTTGAAGCTGTGGCGGCAGCCGAAAAAGAAGGCGCTCAGGTTCTTGGCGTTGCGGCAATCTTTACTTATGAATTGCCTAAGGCAGCGGAAAATTTTGACAATGCAGGCGTTAAACTGGTGACACTGTCTAATTATTCAGAACTGATTAAGGTTGCTAAAGTTCAAGGATATATCAATGCCGATGGTTTGACTCTTCTCAAGAAATTCAAAGAAAACCAAGAAACATGGCAGGAGTAAAAAGGATGAAGAGGCTAAGAAATGAATTTTACCCTCTCTTTTTCTATTAGTTAAGGTTAAGGAGTTTTAATATGAAATTCACAAAACGTCAACTTTTAGATTGGCTGCTGGATGTGACAGGAGCGGAGGAAGCCTATCCCTTTACCCGTGAGAAAAGCAAGTACACACCTGTTATCCGGCATAGGCATAATCAAAAAATGCTGGCATTGGTCACCGAAAAAGATGGAAAACTCCTCCTCAATCTCAAACTTAAACCAGAACAAGTGGAGATTATGCTGGACACTAAGGGAGTGATTCCAGCTTATCACATGAACAAGAAACACTGGCTAACGGTGTTGGTTAATGAAACAGAATTGACAGAGAATGAGTTGAAAAGTATGGTGTTGGAGAGTAGTCGATTGACTCAGGGCCACTAGATAAGGTATAGAAATTCAAGGAAAATCAGGAAACTTGGCAAGGTTAAGGAGTTCTAACAAGCTACTCCCAGAGTTATCGCAAAGGAGAAACTAAATGAACTTAAAACGTAACTGCATCAAAAATGCCTTGATTAGAGGGATTATTCCCTTGCTTATTATGGGGGACCATCACCTATTTTGTCTATTAGAATCAGGGAATAAAAGCCTTCAGGAGTTTGATAGCCGTCACGCTTATTGCAACGGCAGTTTCAGCAGCCACGGTTATTTATGATTACGATGTTTGCCTTGTTAAGAAAAAGATATTTGTACATTGTCTGGTCATGCTAGTCACGGTCTATCCCAGCCTGATAATCAGTGTCTGGTATGATACTACCAAAGTCAGTGGTTATATTTTTGCCTTCCTTACCTTTGCTTTATGGGACTCGTCTTAGGGACAGTTGGCTATCTCATCAGTAAGTATATCCTAAAAAATATACCAGAAGACAAGTCTAAAAAGTAATGGGTAGGGGCTGGTTTCGTATTTCTGAATGCTATGATAAAGGAGGATAGTATGAAAATTACAACAGATTTTGCTCATAATATTTTGCCAGATCGTTACAGCAAGCACACAGATGAGCTGGAGCTTGGCAATGCTATTGTATCCTTCCCCTTTGAAGTTTTAGACGTGCCCAAGGAAGCTAAGAGCTTAGCTTGGACCTTTGTGGATTACGATTCGATTCCGGTTTGTGGTTTTGCCTATATCCACTGGTGTGTAGCCAATCTCCCTGCAGATAAGACAAAAATTGAAGCCGACTTTTCACGCCTAGATACTCAGCACCTACACGGTAAGAATAGCTTGGTCAGTAAATTTTTAGCGACCGATTTTTCAGCTATTGAAAATAATTATATCGGTCCTTACCCACCTGATCAGGACCACGTCTATACTTTGACTGTTTTTGCCTTGGATGATTTTCTTGAATTATCTGAGGGCTTTTATCTCAATGAATTGCAGAAAGCTGTCAAACCCCATCTCCTAGACAGTGTAAGTCTTGATTTGATAGGGAGATATTAGCATATCTGTCTCAGTTAGAAAGACTTGGGTGAGTAAAAAAACTAAAGGAGTAGACTTGTATGCAACATTCAGCTTGGCATGATTTAATAAAAAAAGAACTGCCTCAGGGCTACTTTGCCCAGATCAATCAGTTCATGAATGAGGTTTATGACAAAGGGATCATCTATCCTCCCAGAGAAAAGGTCTTTAATGCTATTCAGACGACCCCTCTGGAGGACGTTAAGGTCGTAATTATTGGACAGGATCCTTATCACGGTCCCAATCAGGCGCAGGGTTTATCTTTTTCGGTACCTGAGGAAGTGCCGGCACCTCCGTCTTTGCAGAATATTTTAAAAGAACTGGCTCAGGATTTAGGTCAACGTGATCACCATGATTTAACCAACTGGGCCAAGCAAGGAGTATTACTTCTCAATGCCAGTCTGACAGTACCAGCTGGCCAGGCTAATGGGCACTCTGGGCAGATTTGGGAACCTTTTACGGATGCGGTCATCAAGGTGGTCAACCAGAAGGAGACGCCGGTCGTCTTTATCCTCTGGGGGGGATATGCCCGTAAAAAGAAGGCGCTTATTACTAATCCCATCCATCATGTTATTGAGTCTCCGCACCCCAGTCCTCTATCGGCTCACCGTGGTTTCTTTGGCAGTCATCCTTTTTCTCAGACCAATAGCTATCTAAAGGCAGCTGGTCTGGCACCAATCAATTGGTTGGCCTAAAAGGTCACTATTTTTATTGTTTTTACAAAGTCAAGGAGTTTAAGATGTTATTGATAAAAAACGGTCGCGTAATTGACCCTAAATCCCAGCTTGACAAGGTTTGTGATATCTTGGTTGATGGCAATAAAGTCATCAAGATAGAGGAGCAGATTGAGATGGCTGATGCTGATGTTATTGATGCGACAGGATTGGTGGTGGCTCCGGGTTTGGTGGATATTCATGTGCATTTTCGTGAGCCGGGTCAAACTCATAAGGAAGATATCCATACGGGGGCTCTTGCAGCAGCTGCAGGTGGCTTTACCAGTGTGGTGATGATGGCCAATACCAACCCGACTATTTCTGATGTGGCGACCTTAAAAGAAGTTCTTGCTAGCAGTGATAAGGAAAATATCCATATTTATACCAATGCAACGATTACTAAGAATTTTAATGGGCAAGATCTGACAGATTTTAAGGCTTTGTTAGCTGCTGGTGCTGTTTCGTTTTCTGATGATGGTATTCCTTTACAAAGTACCAAGGTAGTTAAAGAGGCTCTGAATCAAGCCGAGCAACTGGGAACCTTTATTGCCCTTCATGAGGAGGATCCAGAACTCAATGGAATTCTTGGTTTCAATGAATACGTTGCTGAGGATAAGTTCCATTTCTGTGGAGCAACGGGTGCAGCAGAATACAGTATGATTGCTCGGGATGTTATGATAGCCTATGATAGACAAGCCCATTTACATATTCAACATTTATCCAAGGCTGAATCTGTAAAAATCGTCGAATTTGCTCAAAATCTTGGAGCTCATGTAACAGCAGAAGCGGCACCCCAACATTTTTCCAAAACAGAAGATCTTTTACTTGTAAAAGGAAGCAACGCTAAGATGAATCCACCGCTGCGGACTGAAAAAGACCGTCTAGCAATCATTGAAGGCCTTAAATCTGGTGTCATCTCTATCATCGCAACAGATCACGCACCTCATCATGCCGATGAGAAAAATGTTGAAGATATCACTAAGGCGCCTTCTGGTATGACCGGTCTGGAGACCTCTCTATCACTTGGTTTGACTAATTTGGTTGAGACTGGGGACCTAAGTTTGTCAGAATTATTAGCTAAAATGACCAGTAATCCAGCCGCTATATATGACTTTGAAGCAGGTTATCTCGCTGAAAATGGTCCAGCTGACATTGTGATTTTTGCTGATAAGGAAGACCGTATTGTATCAGAAAATTTTGCCTCTAAAGCTGCTAACTCTCCCTTCATCGGTGAAAAACTTAAAGGGGTTGTGAAATACACCATCAGTGATGGTCAGATTGTTTATCAGGCTCAATAGTATTTAACATTAACTAAATTTTTCTGAACAATTTAATTTATATATCAAATAATTTATAGTATAATAGAAATACTATAGTAAAACGGAGTTCCTCATGCGCAAGCAAACACTTATCATTCCAACATTATCTGCTCTCTTGTTTTCAACGGCGATTTTATCAAATAAAGCATATGCTGATGAGGTTAATTCATCTGGGAATGCTGAGATGAAGGTGGATTCTACCCAAATGCCGGTGAACAATCAAGAAAAGGCGGCTGATGATGCGCTAAAAAAGTCGGATTCCCTGTCTTCATCTGAGCAATCGGTGCAGGCAGATGAGCAGGTTGCTAATCAAGAAACAGCTGATGTAGAGGCCTCTGAAGCTTCTGGCGATTTTGATGAAAGTAGTTTATCAGCAGTTTCAGCTTCTGCAGCAGCTTCAAATAATATAAATATTATTCATACCAATGATGTGCATGGCCGTATGGTCGAAGAAGATGGTGTGATTGGGGATGCTAAACTAGCAACCCTTGTCAATCAATCTCGTCAAGAGAGCGAAACCCTAGTCTTTGATGCAGGGGATTCTTTCCAAGGACTCCCCATCTCTAATTCCAGCCAAGGCGAAGACATGGCTGAGGTTATGAATAAGATTGGCTTTGATGCTATGACAGTGGGTAACCATGAGTTTGACTTTGGTTTGTATCAGTTGAAGCGTCTAAGAGAAAAGTTAGAATTTCCAATTATCAGCTCAAATATTTATGTCAACGGTGCCCGCCTTTTTGAACCTTCAACCTTTATTGATAAGAATCCTGAAATCACTGGTGATGAGGTTGTAGTCATCGGAGTGACAACTCCGGAAACGGCAACAAAAACACATCCTAAGAATATTGCGGGTGTCAGCTTTACAGACCCTATTACAGAAGTCAATAGTGTTATTGCCCAAATTGAAGCTAATGCTAGAGCAGAAGGTGTCAACTATAATACTTATGTTGTTCTGGCTCATCTAGGTGTTGATAATACCACTAAGACTGAATGGCAAGGGACGACTCTAGCTCGAGCCTTGTCCGAAAATGAAGAATTGGCTGGTAAGAATGTTATCGTTATTGATGGACATTCTCATAGCATTCTGCAGGCTAATTATGGCAATGTTACGTATAGCCAGACGGGAAGCTATCTGCATAATGTTGGCAAAATCACGCTTAATTCTGATAAATTGGCATCTGCGGACCTTATCTCAGCTGATGAAGTTAAAGATTTAGTGCCAGATGATAGCATCTCCGACCTTATCGCTGCTATTCAGGAAAAATATCGGACAGAAACTGCGGTTGTTGTATATGAGAACAGTCCGATTGAGCTTAACGGCGATCGTATGAATGTGCGTGTGCGTGAAACCAATCTTGGGAATGCTGTTGCGGATGCTCTTCTGGAATATGGTCAAACCGGCTTTAGTCAAAAGTCCAATCTAGCGGTAACCAACGGTGGAGGACTGCGTGATAATATCAAGAAAGATGAGCCTATCACTAAGGGAGAGATCATCTCAGTACTTCCCTTTGGCAATACGGTTTCACAGATTCAGGTGACTGGTCAAGAAATCTATGATATGTTTACAACCTCTCTGGGGTCTATGACACAGATAGATAATCATGGTCATTCTATTGTTGATGAGAATGGCAATCCTCTCTTAGAACCGAGCGGTGGTTTTCTTCAAGTTGCCGGAGCTCATGTTTATTATGATACTAACCTAAGTGCGGATAAGCGGATTCTGGCTATTGATATCTGGGATCCTGAAACGAATAGCTATAAGGATTTGGATAAAAGGGCAACTTACTATCTAGTGACCAATGATTTTTTGGCAGCAGGTGGGGATAATTACACTATGCTAGGAGGTTTTCGTGAAGAAGGCCCCTCTATGGATCAAGTTTTTGAAGACTATTTAGTATCAGATGTTGATCTGATGAAGTATGAGATAATCAATCCCAACTCTCGGCTGATCTCCGTGTCAGCATTAGAGTATTATAACGAGTATTGGATTAAGAACAACTTTGATGATTTTGTTAGACCATTTCCTGATAAGTATTCGAATTTGAATCCTGAAACTGATGCTGACGAGCAAAAAACAGACCTCCAATCGGGTAAACTTGTAGGAATCGCTCCAACTGCACTCTCTAAAGAGCTTGAGTCCGCTTCTGACACAGTAGAAACAGGGCTAAAAAATGACTTGGCTGATATGAAAGATAAGACTGAGCAATCAGATAGCTCAGATCAATCTTCCCAAACTGCAGATGCAGGTTTTTCAGATCAAAAAGAGACACCTAAGTTCAGCCATTCTCTGGACGGTAGCGGTGCTAATAGTAGTGCGGCTCAGCCGGGACAGGCAGGCTCAAGTCTGGAAGCAAATTCTCGTCCTTTAAGCACACAGACCGATACAGGAGCTGACTTAAGCAATCATGCTAATGAAATTTTAGTCAGTGCCCTAGGTGTGACAATTGTTGCGGCCGGTGCTATCTTCGACCACTTCCGTATCCGTAAGAATAATAAGTAAAAATAGAGAATCTGAACTGCTCCCTGTCAAGTGGACAGTGAAATAATAAAAGATTTTGAACTTGTCAAGAAAAAATAGACATATAGTTAAGCTAATTAGTAACTATTTTTTCAAATTCTACAGGTGAGAGAGACCCTAAAGCTAAATGCAGACGTTTAGGGTTATAGTAAGTCTCAATATATTTAAAAATCTCAAGCTGAGCTTGCTCAATGGTTGCGAAATGAGCATCATTGACAAGCTCTCTTTTTAATGTTTTATAAAAGGATTCCATGAGTGCATTATCGTATGGATTACCTTTTCGACTCATACTAGACTTACATTTTTTCTGCCTAAGTAGGTCCTGAAATCGTTCTCCGGTATATCGAGAACCTTGATCTGTATGGACGATTACCCCTTCTTTAGGCTTTTCTCTATAATAAGCTTGATTGAAAGCATCTGTTACCAACTTATCTTGCATGTGTCGTCCCATTGCCCAACCAAGAATCTTTCTACTATAAACGTCTATAAAGACAGGCAAATAAGTAGTCCTTCTTGTGTCGGAATGTAGGTTAAGTCTCCTAGCCATAGTTTATTTTTACCTGTCGCTTGGAAACATTGATGAACAAGATTGGGACGAGTTAATGAAGAACGTCGTTATAGTATTTATATTTATAACGATTTCCTTTGGCATAGAAACCTAGCTGATGAAGTCGTCTGCCGACACGTTTATGATTGACATGAATGCCACGTCTACAAAGTTCTTGGGTAATTCGCACACTCCCGTAACGCTCTTTATGTTCATAGAAAATAGTTTTAATCATTTCCTTCAAAGCCGCATTCTCAGCCTGCCTTGACGATGGTCGACGTTTTAAATAAGCATAGAAACCTGAACGGGAAACTTGGAGGTTTGACAAGCGTGATGAATATTCAGGCTAACGCTATTTTCCTTCAGAAACCGAAATTTTATTTTCGGTTTGGCTTCAAGAAGACCTAGAACTGTTTCAGAAGAGCTAATTCCTTCTGTAGCATCTTGTTCTTTTTTTCAAGTTTTTTATCTCAAATTGGGCATGACGAAGTGCGCTCCCATGTCCTGGGAACGCACTTTCTCCATATTCTTGAATTCAGCGATAAAGACTATTGGGATGAATTCCTAAAGTTGAACTAACCATTTTTACAGACTGCTCTTCCTCAAGAATGAATTTTACAGCAGATAGTTTAATGCCTTATCAAAGGTTTTTTAGCATAATCATTTCCTCGTTTTCACTTAATCTTGTGTCTACTTTATTATACTAAGTCCACCCCAATGTTCGATTTTTTGTTCAATTTTTGGGGTCAGTACACTTAAGTGGAACATCTTTATGTAGTTGTTTATATCACTCTTATTTTTTAGTTTTTTGATGGGTTAAATTGAGGCCAAAAGGTACCAAACTTTCTTCCTGATTTTTAATGCGAACCATATTTTCACGGTGACGGGTGATGATAATGAGAGCCAAACCTGAAACAATCAGAGTAAAGAGCCAGTCATAGTCCCGCAAGATGAAATGGAAAGCTGGGAAGATAAAGAGGGTCACTAAACCGATAACAGATACAGCGATACTTGAAAAGGAAATCATGCTGGTTAAAAACAAAACGCTAGTAAATATAGCTAGTAAAAAGAGGCAGTAAATCGGTGTGAAGCCGAGCAGGACACCGGCACTAGTTGCAACTGCCTTACCTCCTTTGAAACCAGCAAAGATGGGGAAAGTATGTCCCAAAACAGCGAAGAATCCGATTAGAAGGGGTGAGAGTTCAGTACCAAACCAGATCGGTAGCAAGACAGCCAGAGTTCCCTTGAGCATGTCAATCAAGAAAGTTACGGTCCCGGCCCGTTTTCCTAAAACCCGGAAGGTATTGGTGGTGCCAGTGTTACCGCTGCCCAACTCACGGATATTTTTATGATAAAAAATCTTTCCAATCCATAGGCCGGTTGGGATAGACCCCAGCAGATAAGCGATAATAATTAAAATTAAACTATTCATGTTGCCATTATATCATAAAAGAAAGAGTGGGAATATAGGCTCAAACAATACATAAGGGTTAAAAGAGTAAAAATAAGAGACTAGGCCAAATTTTTTTGCAAAATTGCCCAAAAACTTGTAAGATAAGATGGATGAATATTTGGGAGGACAGAATGCCTAAAAAAGAAATTTCAATCAATAATTATAATGATGATGCCATTCAGGTACTAGAAGGATTGGATGCGGTTCGCAAACGCCCAGGGATGTACATTGGCTCTACCGACGCAACGGGTCTACATCATTTGGTTTGGGAGATTGTGGATAATGCTGTCGATGAGGCCTTATCAGGCTTTGGTGATCGTATTGAGGTAATACTGCATCAGGATGGCTCAGTCAGTGTGGCCGATAGTGGTCGTGGGATGCCAACTGGGATGCATGCTATGGGGATGCCGACAGTTGAAGTTATCTTTACGGTTCTCCATGCTGGCGGTAAATTTGGTCAAGGGGGCTATAAAACCTCAGGAGGTCTTCACGGTGTAGGTTCTTCGGTGGTCAATGCTCTGTCGAGCTGGCTGGAAGTAGAAATCACGCGTGATGGCGCAGTTTACAAACAGCGTTTTGAAAATGGCGGCAAGCCTGTCACCACGCTCAGGAAAATTGGGACAGTACCGAAATCAAAATCAGGCACCAAGGTCACCTTCAAACCGGATGATAGTATTTTCTCAACGACTGATTTTAAATTTAATACAATTGCTGAGCGTCTCAAAGAATCGGCCTTTCTCTTGAAGGAAGTGACCCTTGTCTTGAAGGATGAACGTAGTGGTGAAGAAGAAGAATTTCACTATGAAAATGGCGTCCAAGATTTTGTTGAATACCTCAATGAGGATAAAGAGACTCTGACACCTGTTATCTACTTTGAAGGGCAAGATCAAGGCTTTCAAATTCAGATAGCTATGCAATACAATGATGGCTTCTCAGATAATATTTTATCCTTTGTCAATAATGTCCGCACCAAGGACGGCGGTACCCATGAGGTAGGACTGAAAACAGCCATCACCAAATCTATGAATGATTATGCTCGCAAAACTGGTCTACTTAAGGAAAAGGATAAAAACCTAGAGGGAGCTGATTATCGTGAAGGTCTGTCAGCTGTTCTGTCTATCTTAGTACCAGAGGCCCATCTGCAGTTTGAAGGCCAAACCAAGGATAAGCTGGGTAGTCCACTGGCGCGTCCAATCGTTGATGGACTGGTTTCTGATCGACTGATTTATTTTCTCATGGAAAATGGGGAGATGGCTTCCAGCTTGGTGCGCAAGGCTATCAAGGCTCGCGATGCCCGCGAGGCAGCTCGCAAGGCTCGTGATGAAAGCCGCAATGGTAAAAAGAATAAAAAGGATAAGGGCCTGCTGTCTGGTAAATTGACTCCAGCCCAGTCTAAAAATCCTAAGAAAAATGAACTCTACTTAGTCGAAGGGGATTCTGCTGGTGGTTCGGCCAAGCAGGGACGTGACCGTAAATTCCAGGCTATCCTTCCTTTGCGAGGGAAGGTTCTAAATACAGCCAAGGCTAAAATGTCCGATATCATCAAAAATGAAGAAATCAATACTATGATCTATACCATCGGGGCAGGAGTAGGGCCAGACTTCAAGGTTGAAGATGCCAATTACGATAAGATTATCATCATGACCGATGCCGATACTGATGGGGCTCACATCCAGACTCTGCTGTTAACCTTCTTTTACCGTTACATGCGACCATTAGTTGAGGCGGGTCATGTTTACATCGCCCTGCCCCCCCTTTATAAGATGTCAAAGGGCAAGGGAGCTAAAGAAGTGACCGAATATGCTTGGACCGATGGTGAATTGGAAGATTTGCGTGTAAAATTCGGTAAGGGGGCTAATCTGCAGCGCTACAAGGGACTTGGAGAAATGAATGCCGACCAGCTCTGGGAAACAACCATGAATCCTGAAACTCGCACTCTAATTCGTGTAACCATTGAAGATTTGGCGCGTGCCGAGCGTCGTGTTTCAGTCCTTATGGGTGATAAAGTTGAGCCAAGACGCCAATGGATTGAGGACAATGTTAAGTTTACTTTAGAAGAGAGTACGGTGTTCTAAAGGAGGAACATTATTTTTATATTGGTATATTTTATAGGCTTGTTACACGGTATGTTATACCTTGGTATGAGTTATTTGCTTTCTTTATTTATAGATAAGATTTTTCACTATAAAAATTATTTTCTATTTTCGGGATTCTTATTGCTAATTTTTATTTTGGGTGTCCATGATAAATTTCATGCTATGACAACTGATAATGATAACACTGCATTTTACGGTTATTTGCTAGAGATTTCCTATTGGCTTGGCTTGATCTTAATGGCTCTTGTTTACTATGTAGCATGGTGTTTATTTTTTGAAGAGAGAAATTTAAACATAAAAAAAGTTAATAAAATTGTCGCTATATTATTGTTAGTAAGCTTAATAATCTATCTTGGGTTGAAATTGATTCCTTATTTTCCTTTTAACCCTAATTTCACTGTATTCATTTGCATTTTATCAACTATTTTACTGGGACATCAAATCGTTTACAATTATTATTGGATAAAAACCAAAAAATCCAGTCATTTTCCCGTTTAGGAGGTCATTATGCACAAAAAGGTTGAGTTGACTGAGCTTTTTTATGACTTGGTCTTTGTTTATGCGATTTCACAGATGACGGAGTTTATTCACCATCTGCACCACGGGGTCATTCCTCTAGCTAATATATATTCTGGCATTTTGGCCCTGGTCATACTGGTTAACACTTGGATGATTGAGACGATTTTCACCAATCGTTATGGAAGCAATTCTCTGCTTGATATTGGTTTTATGGTAGTCAACATGGGTGCTATGCTATACTTGGCCAATACTTTTACAGTTGAGGATGCCGCTCGGAATTACCTCCCTTTCGTGTCGGTGGTCGGAGTTGCAAGTTTGACCCTGCTTCTCCAATATATTGTCTGTTACAAACGAACCAATGATCTCGTAACACGACAGACAACGAAAGGTTTTATTGGAATACTGAGTTTTCGTTTGGTCATGATTGTCATTAGCCTCTTTCTTCCCTTTTATATTGGAGTGACAGTTTTTGCTACAGGGATAGCATTGTCAACTTTCTACCCTCTCTTTCAGTTGAAGCAAAAAGAAGTGACACCGGTTGATTTTCCACATTTACTTGAGCGCGTGACCTTGTTGGTTATCATCATGTTTGGTGAAATGATTATTTCAGTAGCCCCAACTTTTACTATTAACAGCTTTAACATTTATTCAGTTTTATTATTACTTATCATTGTTGCTCTCTTCTTTTTCTATATCATTGAATTTGATCATGTTATTGATGAAAAGCAAAAAAACATTTCGGGTTACGCCTTGATTTATCTCCACTATCCCATCTTTATGGGGATCAGCATGGTAACAGTCTCTCTGACATTTTTACATGAGGCACAGTTGGAGAACTCTTGGTTTGTTATAGGCTTCTTGTATACTGGTCTGGCTATTTTTTACCTAGCCATACTGGCGCATAAGGGCTATAACAAAGCAAGCCACTCCTACAGTAAAGCCTTGCTAGCAGGACTTTGCTTGACCTATTCGATCGGCTTGCTCTTAAGTCTTGTCTTTAGGCATGATGCGCAAGCTCTTATTGTTATTCTATTTGTGTTGACTTTTTTAATGGCCGATTTCTTTCTCGTCTTTAATGTCAGACGCATGGCTAAAAATATGGGCATTCGTAAGCGAGAATTTGTTTTGGGTGATCCAGATAGGTATCGCAAGGATAAGTAGTATTAAATATAACTAACCTTTTACTATTTTTAGAAAGGAATTGAACCAGCCTTCTTGGGCTTGGTATCATATAATTATGAGCAATATTCAAAACATGTCCCTTGAGGACATCATGGGAGAGCGCTTTGGTCGCTACTCCAAATATATTATTCAAGAGCGGGCGCTGCCTGATATCAGGGATGGTCTCAAACCTGTCCAGCGCCGTATTCTTTATTCGATGAATAAAGATGGTAATACTCATGACAAGGGCTATCGTAAGTCTGCCAAGTCTGTCGGTAATGTTATGGGGAATTTCCATCCCCATGGAGATTCTTCTATTTATGATGCCATGGTGAGGATGAGTCAGGACTGGAAAAACCGTGAAACCTTAATTGAAATGCACGGGAACAATGGTTCCATGGATGGTGATCCACCGGCAGCCATGCGTTACACCGAGGCAAGGCTCTCGGAAATTGCGGGTTATCTCTTACAAGATATTGACAAGAATACAGTTCCTTGGGCTTGGAACTTTGATGATACAGAGAAAGAACCAACGGTTTTACCGGCTGCTTTTCCTAACCTCTTGGTCAATGGCGCTACAGGGATTTCGGCCGGCTATGCGACAGATATTCCACCCCACAATTTAGCCGAGGTTATTGATGCAGTCATCTATATGATAGATCATCCTAAAGCTAAGGTTGATAAATTGATAGAATTTCTTCCGGGGCCGGATTTACCAACTGGTGCCATTATTCAAGGGGCAGATGAAATTCGCAAGGCTTATGAAACTGGGAAGGGGCGTGTGGTTGTCCGCTCGCGTACAACTATCGAGACACTTAAAGGCGGCAAGGAACAAATCATTGTTACCGAGATTCCTTATGAAGTCAATAAGGCTATGCTGGTTAAAAAAATTGATGATGTCCGTATCAACAATAAGCTACCCGGTATCGCTGAAGTTCGTGATGAGTCCGATCGCGATGGTCTACGCATTGCTATTGAACTCAAGAAGGATGCGGACGCTCAGACTATTCTGAATTATCTCTTTAAATATACCGACCTGCAGATCAACTATAACTTTAATATGGTTGCGATTGATGATTTTACTCCGCGTCAAGTTGGTATCATTCCGATTTTGAGCAGTTACATTACTCACCGCAGGGAAATCATAGTAGCGCGTTCTAAGTTTGATAAGGAAAAGGCTGAAAAGCGTCTGCATATTGTTGAAGGTCTGATTCGGGTGCTATCCATCCTAGATGAAATTATTGCTCTGATTCGTGCTTCTGAAAATAAGTCTGATGCCAAGGAAAACCTCAAGGTCAGCTATGAATTCACTGAGGAACAGGCAGAAGCTATCGTGACCTTGCAGCTCTACCGCTTAACTAATACCGATATTGTTACCTTGGAAGAAGAAGAGTCTAGTCTGCGGGAGCAGATTGCTACTCTGACGGCTGTTATTGACGATGAACGTACTATGTATAACCTCATGAAGCGTGAACTTCGTGAGGTCAAAAAGAAATTTGGTGTCCCCCGTCGTTCGGAGCTTCAGGCGCAAACCCAAGCTATCGAGATTGATACAGCCAGTCTGATTGTTGAGGAAGAAACCTATATTAGCCTGACCCGCAGTGGCTACATCAAACGCACTAGTCCTCGTTCCTACAATGCCTCCACTCCAGAAGAACTCGGTAAGCGTGATGGTGACCAAGTAGTGTTGGTGGTAGCGGCTAAGACGACTCAACATCTCTTGATTTTTACCAATCTGGGGAATGTCATCTATCGTCCGATTCACGAATTGACCGATATCCGTTGGAAGGAAATCGGTGAGCATTTATCGCAAACTATCACGAATTTTGCTACCGATGAAGAGGTGCTCTATGCTGAAGTTCTTGATGATTTCACACCGGAGACTTATTTTGCCGTGACCCAACTCGGTCAAATCAAGCGATTTGAGCGTCAGGACTTCCAGCCTTGGCGCAGCTACAGGACAAAATCGGTTAAGTATGCCAAACTCAAAGGAAAGGATGACCAAGTGGTCACTATTTCACCAATCAAACTGGATCAAGTCATGCTTGTGACACAAAATGGTTATGCCCTGCATTTTAGCATTGAAGAAGTACCGATTGTGGGAGCAAAAGCAGCAGGTGTTAAGGCTATTAATCTGAAAGATGGAGATATAATCAAATCAGCCTTCATCACCAATACCAAGACCTTCTTCATCCTAACCCAACGCGGTAGTCTCAAACGGATATCGGTTGCAGATCTTCCGCTAGCTAAGCGCGCTGGTCGTGGCCTTCAGGTTTTACGGGAGCTCAAGTCTAAGCCGCACCGCGTTTTTCTGGCAGGACCAGTTCTGTCAGATGCTAATAGCGAAGAACTTGACCTCTTCGGTACAGAAGCTAGGATTAATGATGATCCACAAATTCTAGAAGTCATTTCTAAGACCGGAACTATTGATCGTATTAACTTGGTCGATTTAGGCCTTTCTGAGCGTACCAGCAATGGTAGCTTCATCTCAGACAGTATTTCAGATGAGGAAGTCTTCTCAGCAACACTTAATTAAAGAATGTAAGAGCCACTATAAAGGGCTCTTCTTTTATAATGACAAAATTTTCAGAATTTTTCCAAAAAACCTTGAAAAAGCTTTTGAAAAGTTCTACAATAGAACCACACAATGTGATAGAAAGAGGAATATATTATGACGGTTGATTTAGATTGGGAAAATCTTGGGTTTGAATATAGCGAATTACCCTTTCGCTATATCTCTTATTATAAAGATGGTCAGTGGGATCAAGGACAACTCACCCAAGATGCCACTCTTCATATTTCAGAAAGCTCACCAGCCCTGCACTATGGACAACAAGCTTTTGAAGGTTTGAAAGCTTATCGAACTAAAGATGGGACGGTTCAGCTCTTTCGACCAGATAAAAATGCAGAACGCTTGCAAAAAACAGCTAATCGCCTTTTGATGCCACAAGTCCCAACTGATAAATTTGTTGAGGCTTGTAAGACAGTTGTTAAGGCCAATAAAGACTATGTGCCTCCTTACGGTACAGGTGCTACCCTTTATCTACGTCCGCTTTTAATCGGTGTTGGGGAGGTGATCGGCGTTCAACCAGCCAAGGAATACATCTTTACTGTATTTGCTATGCCAGTTGGCAACTACTTTAAAGGTGGTCTGGCACCAACCAACTTCGTTGTTTCAAGAGACTATGACCGGGCTGCTCCTTATGGTACAGGTGCAGCTAAGGTTGGTGGTAACTATGCGGCTAGCCTGCTTCCGGGCGGTCAAGCCCACGATAATGGCTTCTCTGATGTCATCTATTTGGATCCAGCAACCCATACCAAGATTGAGGAAGTGGGATCGGCCAACTTCTTTGGTATCACCAAGGATGGTGAGTTTGTAACACCGCTCAGTCCTTCAATTTTGCCATCAATTACTAAGTACTCTCTGCTCCAATTGGCTGAAGAACGTCTTGGATTGAAGCCTGTTGAAGGCGATGTACCTATTGATGAACTTAATCGTTTTGCTGAAGCTGGTGCCTGCGGAACAGCAGCGGTTATTTCACCAATCGGCGGTATTCAAGATGGTGATAATTTCCATATCTTCTATAGTGAGACAGAGGTCGGACCAGTCACCCGTCAATTATATGACCTCTTAACGGGTATTCAGTTTGGTGATGTCGAAGCGCCAGAAGGATGGATTGTAAAGGTTGACTAATTGATATTTCTAAGCTTGCTCTTGCAAGCTTTTTTATTTTCGTGTAAAATGAGGAAGAAATTCAAAAGACGGAGTAAATCATGGCTAAGAAAGACAAAAAAATCGAAATTCAACTAAGTGATGCCCAAGTTCTTGTATCTGGAAAATCACTCAATGGCTTTGAATTGACCATCGGAAAACGAACTGTCGGTCAAATCGTTGAAGTGGATGGACAGTTTGTGACAGTTGACAATGAAACCCTCACAAATTCCTATCAAACATTGGATGAAGCCGTAGAAAACATCATTGAGAATTACAATTTAAATCACTAAAAACTGTTGACAGCAAGGGTTTGTTTATGTTAGAATAAGCCCTAGTTGCAAATGGAAGGGTAGCGAAGAGGCTAAACGCGGCGGACTGTAAATCCGCTCCTTCGGGTTCGGGGGTTCGAATCCCTCCCCTTCCATATTCAAGATATTAGGACCTTGTATATGCAAATTAAAATAGGAGATTGACGACGGCTCATAATGTAAGAGCTCTAGGAAATCTCCTATTTTCACACAGTATTTTATGCAGAGTCCAGTAACACTTGAGTGAGATATTTTGGGGTATAGCCAAGCGGTAAGGCAAGGGACTTTGACTCCCTCATGCGTTGGTTCGAATCCAGCTACCCCAGTCTGAGGTATTAGGAATTTTTCCTAAGACCGCCAAAGTGATATTAGTTTGTCCTAGCGGGTTGCCTTAAGAAAATATAGTGTTGTCAAGAGCTGGCTAGCCTAGTTCTTGCTGGAGGATTTTTTAGAATGAATGAATTTGAAGATTTGCTAAACAGTGTTAGCGAAGTTAACCCTGGTGATGTTGTCACTGCTGAAGTTTTGACAGTTGATAATGGTCAAGCAAACGTAATCATAGAAGGTACTGGTATCGAAGGTGTTCTCACTCTTCGTGAGTTGACTAACGAACGTGAAGCTGATATTAACGATTTTGTTAAAGCTGGTGATAAAATTGAAGTACTTGTACTTCGTCAAGTTGTCGGAAAAGACACCGATACAGTAACTTACCTTGTATCTAAAAAACGCTTGGAAGCACGCAAGGCTTGGGACAAACTCATTGGTCGTGAAGAAGAAGTTGTTACCGTTAAGGGGACTCGCGCTGTTAAGGGAGGCCTTTCTGTTGAATTTGAGGGACTTCGTGGTTTTATTCCAGCTTCCATGCTTGATACACGATTTGTTCGCAATACAGAGCAATTTGTTGGTCAAGAATTCGAAGCTAAAATCAAAGAAGTTGATCCAGCTGAAAACCGTTTTATCTTGTCTCGTCGTGAAGTTGTTGAAGAAAAGAATGCAGAAGCCCGCAAAGAAATCTTCTCTAAACTTGAAGTTAGTTCAATCGTAACAGGTAAGGTTGCTCGTTTGACTAGCTTTGGTGCCTTCATTGATCTCGGTGGAGTGGACGGATTGGTACACGTGACTGAATTGTCACACGAACGTAATGTGTCACCAAAATCAGTTGTTTCTGTTGGTGATGAAGTTGACGTTAAAGTTCTTGCTATCGACGAAGAAGCAGGTCGTGTTTCATTGTCATTGAAAGCAACAACTCCTGGACCGTGGGACGGTGTTGAACAAAAATTGGCTGTTGGCGATGTTATCGATGGCAAAGTAAAACGCTTGACTGATTTCGGTGCTTTTGTTGAAGTATTACCAGGTATCGACGGACTTGTTCACATCTCGCAAATTTCACACAAGCGTGTCGAAAATCCAAAAGATGTTTTGTCTGTAGGTCAAGATGTTAAAGTTAAAGTTCTTGATGTCAATGCCGGTGATGAGCGTGTTTCACTCTCAATCAAGGCGCTTGAAGAACGTCCAGCTGATGCTGAAGGTGACAATAATAACAACGAAAAGCGTCAATCACGCCCACGTCGTCCAAAACGTGAAGCGAAACGTGATTACGAATTGCCGGAAACACAAACAGGTTTCTCGATGGCAGACCTTTTTGGAGATATTGAATTATAAGAAATAGGAAGGTTCAGCCTTCTTTTTTTTATTTTACTATGGTATCTTATCAACTATCATGATATAATAGGAGTCGTTGCCATCCTTAGTGTAATGGATATCACGTAAGATTCCGGTTCTTGAGATGGGGGTTCGATTCCCTCAGGATGGAAAAAATAAAGCTGGACAAGGATTTTTTGTCCAGTTTTATTTGCTTTAGATTTATTTTTTGGTGAAACCAAAGAAGTAATAAGCCCAGTCTCCACCGACTAACCATATCAGATTGTAGCCAACAATCGAAATAGGCTTGGTTATCAGCATAATGATAGAAAATTTTTTCAGTGACATATTAGTCAACCCGGTGACCATGACTAAAAGATCGGCGGGAGAAATTGGAGAAATCATTAAAAGAATGAAGAGGCGTTCATAGCCAGGACTTTCTAATTTAGCCTCATATTTTAAAAAGGTTGCTTCTTTAACAAATAGGAGGATAAACTTGACTCCAAATTTTTGAACTAGAATGAAAAGAAGGATACTGCCGATGATGATACCGATGGAATTATAGAGAAGTCCTTGCCAGAAACCAAAAACGGCAAAACCGGCGATAGTTGTTATTCCTCCTGGAATAATCGGAAGTACAACCTGAATGATCTGAATCAGGATAAAAATCAAAGGAGATAATATTTTATATTGAGCTACCCATGCTTTGAAGGCTTCAAAATCGTTGAGTGTTCCTTCTTTCAATAGCCAGATAACTAAAATAGCAGTAGCAATAAGTGTTAGCGTTCCTAGCCATTCTATCGTTTTCTTGATAATATTGTACATAACTTGATTATACCTTAAAAGATATATTTTTGCTATTTTTTTCTGGATTTGCTATAATGTTGGACGAAAATGTTTAGGGGTCGTTACGGATTCGACAGGCATTATGAGACATATTTTGCAACTCGGGTGGCGCCGCTAACGCTCAGTTAAATATAACTGCAAAAAATACAAACTCTTACGCTGTAGCTGCCTAAAAAACAGCTCGCGTGATCTTCTCAGGATTGCTTGTGTTCTGTCAGAAGGTTTTATTTAACAGCAAGCTACGTTTGACCATTGCCTAGCTGGTTAAAAAGAGATTTGATAGGCTCGCTTAATCAAGATTTGAGCTATGTATCGTGCTTAAGTTAAATTCAAGACATAGCCTATGGTTGTAGACGAATATGTAGGCAGGTGTTTGGACGTGGGTTCGACTCCCACCGGCTCCATTTATACAAAGGATTTAAAGGAAGATTACCAATGAGATCAAAGAAGTTGCTAATAGGATTGGTCTGTTTATTGTCAGCAGTGATTTTAGCTGCCTGTAATAAATCCTCGGATGATAAAACAAGCACTTCATCATCCTTACCCCTGTCATCAAGTACTCTGCAGAGTAGCGACAATCATGACAGCGTCCGCAAAAATTTTGATAAGGTAACAGTAGGAAAGTCCTCTAATGATTTTGCTGGAGGAACCTCCATCGCACAGTTGAAAAAGCTTTTTGGTGAACCTAAGGAGCATACGCAGGAAAAGCCATCTTCGGGTGACATCGTTCTGGATGTTTATACTTGGACTTTCGATACGATAACTGTCGAGGTCAAACTCTATAATGATAGTACCCTCGTTCGCTCAATCAGGGGTTATACCTATAATCGCGATGCTAGTTTTACTGCTGACGACTATGCTGATTTGAAAAAGGGAATGACTTATTCCGATATCATTGCTAAATATGGTGCACCGGACAATCTGTCTGAGGCTGCCTCTTCTGATAAGACAGAGTTACAGGCTGTTTGGTCCAGCAACCTCAAGCTGGCTAAAGGTCAAGAACAAGGTCAGATGATTCTCAACTTTACCAATAACAAGCTCTCAGACAAAGACCAAAATGGTCTTGGAGAGGCTAGTAAGTAGCTAATAAAAAAAGCCTTTAGAGGCTTTTTTTATTGGATATCCAGTTTATTTTTAATGATATAATGGGTACCTGAGTAATTAATGATACTGAAGAGAATATCGATTGCCAACAGTTTGGGCATATTGGAATCAATATCAGGGCTCGGGTTGTTGAGACCAAATATAGGTTCCATAATAAATATGAGAGCTGTAATGATAATGTAGCTAACAATGGCCATACTGATGCGATGGTTTCTAAATAATTGGCCGATGGCAATCGCCAAATAAATGTCTAGAATACTTGATATAGTTCCTATAAAAAAATAGGATAAAAAGTAAAGAATATTATTAAAGTCTGATGTTATAGTTATTGTATGGAGGAGGGAAGGATTAAATTTTAGACCACTCCAAATAATAAGTCCCCCTATAGCCAAGATAAGGTAATTGACTATCGTTAGGATTGAGGCCACCAGTAGTTTAGAGATAATCAATTGGTGGCAGGTTACTGGTAGCGTCAAGGTTAAATAGCCTTCACGTCCTAAAAGGTTAGTGTAGAAGCGGCGGATGATTAAAATAAGGGTAGCAAGGAATTGTCCAGTGATTAAGGCAAGTCCAGCTAAAACTAATAAATTTAGTGTGAGTTCTCCAGGTTTGAAAGGCAGCATTGCCGTAAAAACGGCGGTGATAAGGCTGAACAGCAGAATGAGTGCATTTATGGCTAAATACCAGTTGCCAATTGTTTTAAATTCATATTTGAATAGTTTTGCTAACATGAGGACCTCCTAATTGCGGAACAAGTCTTTGAAAAGGGCATCGAGGGATTTCCCGTGTTCAGAGCGGATATCATCGGCGTTTCCTTCAAGGATAATACTACCTTCCTTGATAAAGATGACATCATCTAAAACGGGCTCAATATCGGCAATCAGGTGGGTAGATATGATAACCGAAGCCTCATCAGAATAGTTATTGATAATGGTACGCAAAATATACTCACGTGCAGCAGGGTCAACTCCTCCAATAGGTTCGTCCAAGATGTAGAGTTTGGCCTGACGGCTCATTACGAGTACCAGCTGAACCTTTTCTTTATTCCCCTTGGAAAGATTTTTAAGCTTTTCCTTGGTGTTGAGATTGAGATCACTTAAAAGCTGTTCAGCTTTTTGACGGTCAAAATCTTCATAAAAATCTTGGAAAAAATTTAAGGTATTTTGAATAGTTAGATTTTCATCGAGATAGCTCGTATCTGGTAGGTAGGAAATAATTTTTTTAGTTGCCAAAGAAGGGTGGAAGCTATTGATGACAATCTCACCGCTCGTTTGTTTTAAGAGGCCGTTGATCAACTTAATGAGGGTTGTTTTTCCGCTCCCGTTTGGTCCTAAGAGCCCAATGATTTTCCCACTGGGAATGGTTAAGCTCACATCGTTGAGCGCTTGCATTTTCCCATAGGACTTTGAGACATGGTGTACTTGCAATAATTTCTCCATTAGTTTGTCTCCTTAATATAATTTTCGGTCTCTGCTAGAATTTCTTGGTTTGAAAATCCGATATTCTTCATATTAGATATAAAATTTGCTAGCTCGTCTTTCGCCAATTCAGAGCGTTTTTTTTCGATTAGAACAGGATCCTCTGTTACAAAGCGTCCGGCTGTCCGTCTTGAATAGACCATACCTTCGTGTTCCAATTCAATGAAAGCTCGCTGCATAGTGTTGGGATTGACTCCGGCCTCCTCAGCGTAATCACGAACGGTTGGCAATTGCTCTCCCTGTTTGATTTCATGACCAATAATTTTAATTTTGATATTTTTAGCAATTTGCAGATAGATAGGTGATTTTTCATCAAATATCCAAGCCATAGTATCTCCTCTCTCCCAATAACTAATAATTGTTATAGATAAATGATACAGAAAATATTTGAAAATTTCAAGTAATTGAACTAACTAATTAGTAATAAATCGCATTATTTCAGGGCTTTGAAGAGAAAAAAACAGATATTCATAGTATAATAGTAGAAAGCCACATTTAAGAAAGGATAGTGCTATGTTTGCCCCCTTAGACACCAAAACAGTTTACAGTTTTATGGATAGTTTGGTTGACTTAAAATCCTATGTGAGCCGTGCTAAAGATATGGGTTACAGCCATTTGGGGATTATGGATAAGGACAATCTGTATGCTGCCTATCATTTTGCCGTAGAAGCTAAGGCTCAAGGATTACAACCAATGATTGGTCTTGAGTTTAGTTTTCACAAGGAGGAACAATTAGTCCAAGTAGATTTGTTAGCCCTGAATACTGAAGGCTATAAAAATTTGCTTAAATTATCGACTTTAAAGATGAGTGAAGGGCTTCAGCTTGAGGCGCTGTCCGACTATTTAGCGGGAGTAGCGGTTATTTTACCTTATTTTGAAGGTATTGAGGATGAGGATTTTCCTTTTGACTACTACATTGGTGTTAGCTTCGATAGTCCACAAATCGCTTATCCTAAGCCAATTTTGCCTCTGCATACGGTGCGCTATTTTGAGGAAGGTGATAGAGAAACTCTGCAGGTCTTGCATGCCATCCGTGATAATCTACCCTTAAAAGATGTTGCTCCTTTAGCACCTCGTCAGCTCCTTTACCCACGTGACACTATGGAGCAAGTCTTTCTGGAAAGATTTCCTGAAAGTCTGAACAACCTTGATAACTTATTGGTAGATATTTCTTATCAGTTTGATCATCAGTTGAAATTACCTCGCTTTAACCGCCATAAGAAAGCGGTACTTGAATTGCGGGAGCGGGTAGAGCAGGGACTCAAAGACAAAGGGTTAGATCTGCCAAACTATCAAGAGCGCTTGGAGCGAGAATTAACAATCATCCATAAAATGGGATTTGATGATTACTTTTTAATCGTCTGGGATTTGTTGCGTTTTGGACGCAGTCGCCGTTATTACATGGGGATGGGGCGGGGTTCTGCCGCGGGTAGTCTAGTCGCCTTTGCCTTGGATATTACAGGTATTGATCCCGTCAAAAACAACCTCCTATTTGAGCGCTTTCTCAATGAAGAACGTTACAGCATGCCTGATATTGATATTGATTTACCAGACGTTTACCGTGGTGAATTTCTTCATTATGTTCGTGACCGCTATGGTAGTCACCATTCGGCTCAGATTGTAACTTTTTCAACCTTTGGCGCCAAGCAAGCCATTCGAGACGTTTTCAAACGTTTTGGGGCTACTGAATTTGAGTTGACCAACATCACGCGTAAAATTAGTTTTCGGGATGATTTAGAGACAGCCTACGAAAAGAATATGTCCTTTCGTCAAATCATCAATAGTAAGGTGGAGTATCAAAAGGCTTTTGCCATTGCTAAGAAGATAGAAGGACGTCCGCGACAGACCTCTATCCATGCTGCGGGGATTGTCATGAGTGATGATGATTTGACTGATCATATTCCACTCAAAGCGGGTGAAGATATGATGATTACCCAATATGATGCGGGGAGTATCGAAGCCAATGGCCTGCTTAAGATGGATTTCCTAGGTTTGCGCAATCTGACCTTTGTCCAGCGGATGGCTGAAAAATTGGCTGAAGAAAAAGGAATAGAGATTGATATAAAAGCCATTGATTTGGAGGACCCTGATACCTTGGCCCTCTTTGCTGCTGGTAAAACTAAGGGAATTTTTCAATTCGAGCAGGCAGGGGCCATCAATCTGTTGCGACGAATCAAACCCTCACGCTTTGAAGAAGTCGTAGCAACAACCAGTCTGAATCGGCCAGGAGCTAGTGATTATACTGAGAATTTTATCAATCGTAAATATGGTAGTGAGACTGTCGATTTAATCGATTCAATCGTCGCTCCCATTTTGGAGCCGACTTATGGTATTATGCTCTATCAAGAGCAAGTTATGCAAATTGCCCAGATTTTTGCTGGTTTTACACTGGGGAAAGCAGATTTGCTTCGGCGCGCTATGTCTAAAAAGAACCCTGTTGAAATGCAGAAGATGGAAGCTGACTTTCTGCAGGGTTCTGAGGAATTGGGACGCAATCCAGAAACTGCCAAGGAACTCTTTGGCCGCATGGCTAAGTTTGCTGGCTACGGTTTTAACCGTAGTCACGCCTTTGCATACTCGGCTCTGGCCTTCCAATTAGCTTATTTCAAGGCTCACTACCCGTCCATTTTCTACGATGTCATGCTCAATTATTCAAGTAGTGACTACATTACCGACGCTCTTCAAGCTGACTTTAAGGTAGGCAAACTCTCCATCAATAATATCCCTTATGGTGATAAAATTTCAGATGGCCTAATTTATATGGGAATGAAAAACATTAAGGGCTTCCCTAGAGATTTAGGTTATTGGATCATTGAAAATCGTCCCTTCTCATCGGTTGAAGACTTTTTGACCAAGCTTCCTGAGAATTACCAAAAGGCTGATTTTATTCGCCCCTTGATTCAGATTGGTCTCTTTGATTTTTTTGATCCCAATCGTCGTAAAATTGAAGAAAACCTGGAAAATCTTTTTACCTTTGTTCATGAACTGGGGAGCCTCTTTGCGGATTCATCTTACAGCTGGACTGAAGCGGAGGATTATAGCGCCAGTCAGAAATACGATATGGAATTGAAATTGTTGGGCGTAGGCCTCAGTCCACATCCACTGGTTTCTATTGCGCAAGAATTAAAGGGCACATATACCCCTTTTGAGGAACTGGTGGTGAACAGCCAGGCACGTGTTTTAGGGCAGATTGAGGCTGTGCGTGTCATCCGAACCAAATCCAAGGGTGAGCAAATGGCCTTTGTAACTCTTACAGATACCAAGCAAAAGCTTGAGGTGACGGTCTTCCCTGCGGCCTTTACCAAATGGCAGGAGTATTTAAAAGAAGGTGAGATTTTTTATATGATCGGTCGTACTCAGGTGCGTGATGACCGCCTGCAATTAGTCTTACAGACTATTACTCCTGCTACGACAGAGAAATTTTGGATTCAGCTGGCAGATAATGAACAGGATCAGCTAGTTGCAGAAGTTTTGCAAGCCTATCCAGGTTCTATTCCAGTTGTCCTCCACTATCAGGATAGCAATCAGACTATCCAGAGTCAGAAGTATTTTGTCAGTAAATCTTCCCAACTCCAAGAAGACCTGAAAAGCTATGTCATGAAAACGGTTTTTCATTAAAAAAATTCTGAAATAAGAGCATTTTAAAAATGAATATGCTATAATAAAAGGGTTAAAAATTAAAAAGGAGTATCAGGTAGAATGAAACGTATTGCTGTTTTGACCAGTGGCGGTGACGCTCCTGGCATGAACGCTGCTATTCGTGCAGTTGTTCGTAAAGCAATCGCCGAGGGCATGGAAGTCTTTGGCATTAATCGTGGTTATGCTGGTATGGTTGAAGGAGATATATTCCAATTTGATACCCAAGGCGTGACTAACATTATCAATCGTGGTGGGACCTTCTTACAATCAGCCCGTTACCCTGAATTTGCCACTCTTGAGGGGCAACTAAAAGGAATTGAGCAACTTAAAAACAAGGGCATTGAAGGCGTTGTAGTTATCGGTGGTGATGGTTCTTATCATGGTGCTATGCGTCTGACTGAACATGGCTTCCCAGCTGTTGGTCTTCCCGGCACAATTGATAATGATATTGTGGGAACGGACTATACAATCGGGTTTGACACAGCTGTGACGACAGCGGCAGATGCTTTGGATAAAATTCGTGACACAGCTTATAGTCACGGCCGCACTTTTGTTGTTGAAGTTATGGGACGCAATGCTGGTGATATTGCTCTTTGGTCTGGTATCGCTACTGGTGCTGATCAAATTATTGTGCCAGAAGAAGATTTCACTTTCAAGGACGTGGTTGCCAAAGTCAAAGATGGTTATGAGAATAAAGGTAAAAAACGCCACATCATCGTTTTGGCTGAAGGTGTGATGAAGGCCGAAGAATTTGCGGCTAAAATGAAGGAAGCTGGGGATACTAGCGATCTTCGTACAATTGATCTCGGTCACATTGTTCGCGGTGGCACACCTAGTGTTCGTGACCGTGTTCTCGCATCTTGGATGGGTGCTCATGCTGTTGAGCTTTTAAAAGAAGGACGTGGTGGACTTGCAATCGGTATTCACAATGAAAGCTTGGTAGAAAGCCCAATCCTTGGTACAGCAGAGGAAGGTGCTTTGTTCTCACTTGATGGTGATAAGATTATTGTTAATAATCCTCATAAGGCTCGCCTTGATTTTGCTGATCTGGCTCGTGATTTGACTTACTAATCACTTAATTCTAATTATTTATCAATTCTAGTTAATTCCATCCCAAAGGGGATAAAAAATAGAGGGAGTTCATATTTATCATGAATAAACGCGTAAAAATCGTTGCAACACTTGGTCCTGCGGTAGAAATCCGTGGTGGTAAAAAATTCGGTGATGATGGTTATTGGGGTGAAAATCTCGACCATGAAGCGTCGGCACAAAATATTGCTAACTTAATCAGCGAAGGTGCTAATGTTTTCCGTTTCAACTTCTCACACGGTGACCATGCAGAACAAGGTGAACGTATGGATGTTGTCCGTCAAGCAGAAGAAATTGCTGGTCAAAAAGTTGGTTTCTTGCTTGATACTAAAGGACCTGAAATCCGTACAGAATTGTTTGCGGATGATGCTAAAGAATACTCTTATAAAACTGGTGATAAAATTCGTGTCGCAACTAAACAAGGTATTCAATCAACTAAAGATGTTATTGCTTTGAACGTTGCCGGAGCTCTTGATATTTTTGACGATGTTGAAATTGGTAAACAAGTTCTTATCGATGATGGTAAACTTGGTCTTCGTGTCGTTGGTAAAGATACTGACAAACGTGAATTTGAAGTTGAAGTTGAAAATGATGGTATCATTGCTAAGCAAAAAGGGGTTAATATCCCTTATACCAACATTCCTTTCCCATCACTTGCAGAACGTGATGATGCGGATATTCGTTTCGGTCTTTCAAACGGTTTGAACTTTATCGCTATCTCATTTGTTCGTACGGCTGCTGATGTAGAAGCTGTTCGTGCTATCTGTGAAGAAACTGGTAATAGTCATGTTAAACTCTTGGCTAAAATTGAAAATCAACAAGGTATTGACAACATTGATGAAATCATTGATGCTGCTGACGGTATCATGATTGCACGTGGAGATATGGGTATCGAAGTTCCATTTGAAATGGTCCCTGTTTACCAAAAAATGATCATCACTAAAGTTAACACAGCTGGTAAAATCGTTGTTACAGCTACTAACATGTTGGAAACAATGACTGATAAACCACGTGCAACACGTTCCGAAGTATCTGATGTCTTCAATGCTGTTATTGATGGTACGGATGCAACTATGCTTTCAGGTGAATCTGCTAACGGTAAATATCCAAGAGAATCTGTTCGTACAATGGCTACAATCGATAAGAATGCCCAAACGCTTCTTAGCGAATATGGCCGTTTGGATTCTTCCAAATTTGAACGTTCAACTAAGACAGAAGTTGTTGCTTCAGCTGTAAAAGATGCCACAAACTCAATGAATATCAAATTAGTTGTTGCTTTAACAGAGTCTGGTAACACAGCACGTTTGATTTCTAAATATCGTCCAGAAGCTGATATCTTGGCGGTAACTTTCGATGAAATTACACAAAAATCATTGATGCTCAACTGGGGTGTTATTCCAGTAGTAACAGAGCGTCCAGCATCAACAGATGACATGTTTGATGTTGCTGAGAAAGCAGCTATCGCTTCAGGTCTTGTTGAATCAGGCGATGACATTGTTATCGTAGCTGGTGTTCCAGTTGGTTCAGGTGGTACCAATACAATGCGTGTTCGCACTGTCAAATAAGTAATCTAAAAAAGAGTCGCTGAATGCGGCTCTTTTTTTCTTGCCTTATTTAATGAATATCAGCTAATTTTTTGTTGATTATTTGCTGGTCATTTACCTTTTGTATTTTCTTTATACGTGTTATAATATAAGAGATTAAAAGGAGTTTATATGGCTAGACGTGATCTTATAAGAGATATTATCATTTTTTTAGTAATTATCTTAGCCCTGATTTTGGTGCGCATCTTTTTCTTTTCAACCTTTAAAATAACTGATAAAACAGCCAACTCGTATCTTAAATCGGGTGATTTAGTAACCGTTGCTACTAGGCGATCAGTCCTTGATAAGGATTTTGTAGTCTATACAATTGATGGAAAAGAATATATGGGTCGTATTGTTGCTCAGCCCGGTCAGACGGTAACATCCATGGATGATGTCCTCTATGTTGATGGTGAAGTTAAAGAAGAAGATTATCTTAAAAGACAAAAGGCTGACTTTATGAAAACAGCGCAGCCGGGACAATTATTTACAGATGATTTCACTACTCAGACTATCAGTGGAAAAGACAATCTTAACAAAATTCCTAAGAATTCCTACCTTATTTTAAATGATAATCGTCGAGATAAAAAAGATAGTCGTACCTTTGGCTTTATCTCAAAGGAACAGATTAAAGGTGTCATCTCCTTTAGAATTTTACCTTTAGACAGATTTGGCTTTGTAACAGTGGAGTAGCGGAGCTCCTCTTTTTTTATGTCTTTAATTATTTTCATGAGCAATTTTAATACTGCAAGTCTAGCCACAGTCTGTCAATAATTAGTTTTATAGTGACATCATTGAACTATACCAATTTTTCTCTTGACAAATTGAAAACATTTAAATATACTGTATTTATCGTAATTGATTTTGATATTTGACTATACCAATTTGAAGCGAAATAAATTTAAAGGAGAGGTAGCTCAAGCTATCGATTAAGAATATGTGTGGAATTGTTGGCGTTGTAGGAAATGATCAGGCAACTGATATTTTGATTCAAGGTTTGGAAAAATTGGAATATCGTGGTTATGATTCAGCAGGTATCTATGTAACAGATGGAAAGACTAATCACTTGATTAAAGCTGTCGGTCGTATTGCCGAGTTGAGAGCCAAGGCAGGTGATACAGTTGGTAAAGCTGGTATCGGTCATACCCGCTGGGCAACTCACGGTCCAGCTAGTGAAGTTAATGCTCACCCCCATCAATCACAAACAGGACGTTTTACTTTGGTGCATAACGGTGTGATTGAAAATTACCTTGAAATTAAAAAGGTTTATCTTACTGATCATGATTTTAAGGGCCAAACAGATACTGAAATTGCCGTTCATTTGATTGGTAAATTTGTTGAAGAAGATCAACTAGATGTTCTCTCGGCCTTCAAAAAAGCTCTATCAATCATTGAAGGTTCTTATGCTTTTGCTTTGATGGATACAAAAGATCCAGAAACAATCTATGTCGCTAAAAATAAATCTCCTCTTTTGATTGGTTTAGGTGATGGCTATAACATGGTTTGTTCCGATGCTATGGCTATGATTCGTGAAACTAATCAATTTATGGAAATCCATGATAAGGAACTAGTTATTGTTAAAGCTAATAGTGTTGAAGTTCAGGATTATGAAGGTTATGTTCAAAAGCGTGATAGCTATATAGCTGAGTTAGATCTCTCAGATATCGGTAAAGGAACTTACCCATTCTATATGCTCAAGGAAATTGATGAGCAGCCAACAGTTATGCGCAAATTGATTAATACATATGCGGATGCTGAAGGTAATATGAACATTGATTCTGCGATTGTTAAATCTGTTCAAGAAGCGGACCGTATCTATATTTTAGCTGCTGGAACTTCTTACAATGCCGGTTTTGCAGCCAAGTCAATGTTTGAGAAATTAACAGATACTCCTGTTGAAATTGGTGTGGCCTCTGAGTGGGGTTACAACATGCCACTTTTAAGTGAGAAGCCTATGTTTGTCCTACTCAGCCAATCTGGTGAAACGGCTGATAGTCGTCAAGTTTTGGTTAAGGCTAATGCAGCTGATATTCCAAGTTTAACAATCACCAATGTTCCAGGGTCAACTCTATCACGTGAAGCAACTTATACCATGTTGCTTCATGCGGGACCTGAAATTGCCGTAGCTTCTACTAAGGCTTATACAGCCCAAATTGCTGCTCTGGCTTTCTTAGCTAAGGCTGTTGGTGAAGCCAATGGTAAGAAAGAGGCTATTGAATTTGATTTGGTTCATGAACTTTCTATTGCGGCTCAATCTATTGAATCCACTCTATCTGAAAAAGAGCAGATTTCAGAGAAGGTTGCCAAATTATTGCCAACTAGTCGCAATGCTTTCTATATTGGGCGCGGAAACGATTATTATGTAGCTATGGAAGCTTCACTGAAATTGAAAGAAATTTCTTATATTCAATGTGAAGGTTTTGCAGCGGGTGAATTGAAACATGGTACCATCTCACTGATTGAAGAAGGAGTACCCGTTTTGGCTCTTATCTCATCAAGTGAGGCTGTGGCCGCCCATACGCGTGGTAATATCCAAGAAGTGGCTGCTCGTGGTGCCAGCGTCTTGACGATTGTTGAGGAAGATTTGGCAACTGATACAGATGATATCATTGTCAATACGGTACACCCTTATCTTGCTAGTATCTCAATGGTTATTCCAACGCAGTTGATTGCCTACTTTGCTTCTCTGCAACGTGGTCTTGATGTTGATAAGCCACGTAATTTAGCAAAAGCCGTAACAGTTGAATAGAGAACACTGTCCAGAACCTTAAGTTCTGGATTTTTACGGCTCTTTGTCAACTGTAGTGGGTGACTTATCGTTAAGCACGAGAGAGAATCAGATTGGTTCTCTTTTTTGATGTGTCCAAAGCAAAGAAAATTTTGATTTTAAAAATTCTTGAAATTTCAAAAGCTAAGAATTTGGTATTTTATATCTTTGATGAACTTGTCAGAGGCTTCTAGTTTAACTTGTATTAAATATGAGATTGAGTTATCAAGCGATCAAATTTGGGATGCTTTTCATTATGAGTCATGCAGATTTTGGATAGATAAAAATTTTACAATACTTCTAGTAGATTAACTCACTGCAGACACTATAGGTCTAAAAAGACGCGAGTTCATGAAGATAGACACTGCACCCACATAATGGGACAGAAGAAAAAACACATTTATGCGGCCAGTTTTCTGTACTCTACAGGAGACAGGTCGTTTAATCTCTGTTGAATTCTA